>NZ_AUTI01000380.1:0-17652 GCF_000497995.1 Pseudoalteromonas sp. TB25 | reverse complement strand
AATAGATCTTTTAGTGGTTTTGTTAGCAAAGAAATTAAATAAACAGAAGCGTTGCTTCTCGCGTAAGCAAGCTTCACTACTACAGCCGAAATTTAACACCGTGAATAAAATTAACCTGTAGACGCACAACTTGTTGGCGTGACGGGCACAAAGCCCGTAAAAAGTAATTTTTTCACAAAGAGGTTAAGAGACACTGTGCTTTTAGAGGTAGTAAAAAGGCTAAGCCTGTCAATGAAGCATGACTTGTGTTTTCTCATTTACTCCTCTTTCACTTCTCTTTGTGCAATAGATCTTTTAGTGGTTTTGTTAGCAAAGAAATTAAATAAACAGAAGCGTTGCTTCTCGCATAAGCAAGCTTTACGCCTACAGCCGAAATTTAACACCGTGAATAAGATTAGCTTGTGTTTCTCATTTACTCCTCTTTCACTTCTCTTTGTGCAATAAATCTTTAAGGTTTTTTTTCCGATGCAACGAATTTATATACCGATACAAAAAAGCGCGATATAAATACCGCGCTCTTAAATCAGCTTTTTACTTGTGAAATTTACTCGCTTTCACTTTCCATAAAACGTTGTAACTGATCTTTTAAGTTTGGCGGAATACCTTTAATTACAAGCGTGTCCGTTGCCTCGTTGTAAGTTACGCGCTCACCTAAGTGTTTACGTTCAAAGCTTACACTCACACCACCACCAAGACCTGAGAACTTAACCATGCTGGTTACGGTTTTCTTATCAACAGGGAAAGTTTCTTCTAAGTCATAGCTTTGTTCTTTACAAAAACTATCAAACGGGCTGTCATCGCCTTTTGTAAGCGTTGCAGATAGCTCGCTTACGCTGGCATCTTCACCAGTTGTCACACAGTCATTACAGTAGTCAAAAACTTGTTTACGTAAATCGTCTTTTTCTGATTTATCAAATTGTTGCTCAGATAAATAATCCTCTACTGCGCTAAGCATTACTTGGCTTTGCTGTTTTGAATCAATACCCTCTTCACAACCTAAAAAGTCTAAGAAAAAGTCGGCAACTTTGCGTCCAGCTCGCCCTTTGATAAATGAAATATAACGGTTGTCGTCAGCTTGTGTATCCCACGCTGTTAAATCGATACGAGCAGCAAGTTGCATGCGTGATATGTCTAAATGACGAGAAGCGGCTAAATCAAGCTCTGAGGTCATAGAATAATGCTCTTTGATGTTAATCATCGCAATTAGCATGTAATCAGTTGCAACGTACTGGTAATGACAAAATACTAAATAGCCTGTTTCACTAAATGCATATTTATCAAGTTCTTCTTTTAAAACCGTTGAGGCTTGCTCGGTCATATGCCAAAAGCCTAACTCATCGTTACGGTAACTTTGCATTGCAGATGCTACAACACTGTTTTTGTCACCACTGAAAGCACAATAACCTTTACCAGGTTTACCATTGTATGCATGATGTAATTGTTCGATAAAAACAGCTACTTTATCGTTAATTACCATCTCATCATTTCGAAGGTGAATTTGCGTATCGTCGTCTTTTTTGTCTACATAGTGAACGACTAATTTTTTAACGTCTGTTGTCATCTTTGTTTTTCACGCCTCTAGTGTTAAAATACGAGAATATAACTATTTTATTGAACCAACTAATGCCAATCTTATCAAAATACTCTAATGAAGAAGTAGAACAAATCGTCGATCAGCTTATTGATGTGCTAACTAAACACAATGCGCCGGTTGATTTAAGTCTTATGTGTTTAGGAAATTCTATCACGCATATCTTAAAAGAGCATGTACCAACAGGGAAAAGACAAGCTGTAACCGAGAACTTTGCAAAAGCGCTCGCGCAGTCGGTTAAATAAAATTTATGAATTTATCGCAGCACAATCAATTTTCATCAAAAGCGAGTCAGCTGCTAAGTTGGGGGCATTGGTTTACCTTTGCCAATATCGGCTTAGCCCTGCTTATTAGCTTAAGCTATTTATTTGCAGACTCGCCACCTACAAGCTTTTTAGGCATTACCTATATGCTAGTTACTTGGCTAAGCCACACTAGTTTTATAGCCTTTTTAGCGTTTGTGCTGACGGTATTTCCGCTTAGTTTAATATTCCCCTACCCACGACACATTCGTGGCATGGCCGCTGTTATAGCCACTGTAGGCGCATCATTGCTTACTCTTGATGCTTATGTGTATGTTAATTTAGGTTATCACCTAAGTATATCTGCCTTACCTGAGATCATTTCATTGTTGTGGCATCGTTTAACAAGCTCTCCTGCTTTAACAACCATTTTAGCCAGTGGTATTGTTGTTGTTATTTTAGGCTTTCAGCTACTTGTTAGTAATTACACATGGCACCACCTTGAGCGTTTAAAGCAATATAAATTTGCACGTTACGCAATTTCTTTTTTAATCGTGTGTTTTTCGCTTAGCCACAGTATTCATATTTGGGCTGACGCCAATTTAAACTTTGATGTAACAAAACAAGATAATGTTTTGCCACTTTCATACCCTACTACTGCTAAAAGCTTGTTAGCTAAAAATGATCTGCTAGATATAGAAAGCTACGAGCAAGCACACAACGTAAAAATTAATAACCAAAATATTAGTTATCAAATGCCAAGCCCGCTTGAAAAATGCGAGGACTACACACAAGCCAATGTAGATATATTTGTATTTGAAACTCAACAACAACTCGAAAAGTTTGTTGCCGAGAATAAAAACATGCACAAAACAGAGCAGTTTTTACAGCCAACAAATCATGACGATACGTTATTTAGCTTAGTGTATGGTTTACCCGCTTTTTATAAAGCAGCAATTTTAACCGAGCAGACACTCCCAGTTTGGCAAAGCCAGCGCCGTAGCATTGAAGTAACTGGCATTGAAGAACTAAGCTTTATTAATGATCAAGCACATAGCTCTAGTGCTATTCGAGTAATTAAAGCGAGTGATACCCCTACTGTTCGAGATGATGAAACACAGGTTTTTGCTTTTAGTCTTGCCAATAACAAGCAAGAAGTAGTAACCACCTCAACTTTATACAGCTCTGACAAACGTATTTCTAAGGTAGATGGGCTAATTCAACCTAGCGATTTAATTGCAACAAGCGTTGGGCAATATTTAAATTGCAAAGCTATTGCCAAGCAAACAATGCTAGGCGTTAATCTATACAAGAAAAAAGACGATATGGGCGTGAACTACTCTCAGGGTGTTGTTATAGCCTATAAAAAAGATAGGATTACCTTAATAGATTCAGATGGTAACTTTAAAAACATTTCCGCCGCTGAAGGTTTTTCTATTGAACAAGGTTTAGATATACCATTTTTAGTACAGAGTATTAAAAAGCTCAAAACCTTTACCCAATAACAGTTATCCTAACCTAGCTTGATATACCACCAAGCTAGGTTATAGTTTTATATTGTTGTTAGATATAAAAACCAAGGATGACATGTATGTTTAAAACTTCTCGTTATATTCTCCATTCTAGCTTTTTACTTATCAGTTTTTTTAGCTTTAGCGATACCACTTACTACAAATGTGTAACAGAAAAAGGCACTGTCTTTTCTCAACTCCCCTGTGACGACGAAGCAACGACTTATAAAGTTAACACAACGGGTAATCAGTATTCTGGTCCTAAGGTTGACTACACTAAACAACTAAACGAACTTGAGCGTGAAAGGCTTCTATCTGGCTTACAGGCAGAGCTTCGCAGTAATAACCATAAACTAACAATACTTGATCGTAATAAAGAGCGTGCTGAATACAAACAACAAGAGCGGTTAAATCATATCTTAGCCATTGATGATAAAAAGCGTATTACTAAAGACATTACTAAAAAACTAAAAATAATTAATAAAACATATAAGAAAAACGTATCGGCTGTGACTAAACAAATTAAAATTCTCGAAAAAAAGATAGCTCAATTCCAATAAGTTACTCTTAGTTAGTAAGTAACATTTATCTTGGTTTTAAACTTAAAATAACATACCCTTAACACAATAGAGTATAAACTCTAGGGACTTTTAAGGAGTGCAAATGCAACCTCGCCATATTGCTGAATTAATTTTAACGGGTTTTAAAAGGCACTATCAGTTATTTCAAAAAACAACAGCCAAAGCCCCTCTTGCCTTTGCAAAAAAAGATTGGCAAGCAATTAATGATATCAGCCGTTTGCGTATCAGCTATTATGATGATCGTGTTAACGAAACCACGCAAGCGCTAAAAAAAGAAACCCCAACCGAACAACTCGATGAAAGCCTATGGCTTGAAGTTAAAAAGATATACCAGCATTTTTTATGTTTTCATCCCCAAGCAGAGCTCGCCGAAACTTTTTATAACTCTGTATTTTGCCGGCTGTACCATAGGCGCTATTTTCATAATGACTTTATATTTGTAGAAGCAACCTTAAAAGATGCTCCTTCAGTGCCTGTAGAAGCAGAATATAGAACATACTTTCCTGTAGTTGATGGCCTCAAACCAACAATAAAACGCATTATTAATCATTTTGATTTTAAAGCCCCATTTGTAAATTTAGAGCGTGATATCCGCCTCCTTGTTAAAGCTTTTTATAAACAAGCCCCCGATACACATCACCAACCTTGGCAAATGCGCTTTGATATTTTACACACACCTTTTTATCGTAATAAAGCAGCCTATATTGTTGGTCGTGTTGTTTCAAAAAGTGGGGTTCAGCCCTTTATAATCGCTGTATTACACGATGAAGATAACGGATTATATTTAGATGCACTTTTAACTAAGTCATCTCAAATGCGTGTTATTTTTGGCTTTGCCCGCGCCTACTTTATGGTAGAGACTCACGCACCTTCAGCACTTGTTCGGTTTTTAAATCAACTTATGCCAAACAAAACACTTGCTGAGCTCTATAACGCAGTGGGTTTTCATAAGCAGGGTAAAACTGAGTTTTACCGAGAGTTTTTAAATCATTTATCTCACTCTAGTGATGAGTTTACAATTGCACCGGGGACTCCCGGTATGGTGATGATGGTATTTACCCTCCCCTCATTTGGCTATGTTTTTAAAGTAATAAAAGACAAATTTGGTGAGAGTAAACCCTTTGGCCGTGATACCGTATTAAAGCGTTATCAACTGGTAAAAAATCATGATCGCGTTGGCAGAATGGCCGATACCATCGAGTATTCTAACGTCGTATTTCCTTTAGCGCGTTTTGATAGTAATTTACTTGCGCAATTACATAAAACAATTGGCTCATCAATGGTAATTGAGGGCGAGTGGTTGATCATCAAGCACTTGTATATTGAACGGCGAATGACACCTCTTAACTTGTTTTTAGAAAATGCTGATGAAGAAAGTGTCGCCGACGCGATTGAAGAATATGGGCAAGCCCTAAAAGAAATGATTGCTGTTAATATATTCCCTGGTGATATGCTCTTAAAAAACTTTGGTGTAAGCAAGCACAAACGTATTATTTTTTACGATTACGATGAAGTTCAATATCTAACCGATATGAACTTTAGAGCATTACCAAAAGCAAAGAGCTATGACGACTATTTAATGGATGAACAAAGTTACTCTGTTGCACCACAGGACGTATTTCCTGAGCAACTTTGTACATTTGTAATGCCAAACCCTATGTATAAAAAGTTTTTACTCAGTACTCATCCAGAGCTTATAGATGTTAGCTTTTGGAAGCAGGCACAACAAAATATAAAAAATGGTCAGGTAAGTCATATTTACCCATACCCGACAGCACAGCGCTTTATTCACCACTGGTAAGCGCTAAAGGACACACAATGAATATAAGTAAAATAGATTTAAATTTACTCGTTTACCTCGATACATTGCTTCGAGAATGCAACGTAACACGCGCTGCTAATCAATTGAGTATAACGCAACCTGCAATGAGTAATGGCCTTAAACGTCTTCGTAACTTATTTAACGACCCTATTTTAGTTCGTACCAGCGATGGTATGGTACCTACCGAGCGTGCTTTGGAGTTACAACCCGTTATTCGTGGCATTTTAATGACCCTTGAAGAAACTCTAGCACCTAATCGAGAATTTGAGGCAAGCCAAAGTAAGCGTGTGTTTAGAATAATGGCCAGTGATTACGCTGCAAGTACATTAGCACCAAAGCTTTTAAGTAAATTGCACGAAGAAGCCCCCGATACTACTTTAGATATACTCACACCAAGTGATGTCACCTTTCATGATGTAGAAAACGGTAAAGTAGATATGGCAATCAACCGTTTTGAAAACTTACCGCAGTCTTTTCATCATAAACGTATTTGGAAAGATAGTTTTTGCTGCTTAGTAAAAGCCGATAATCCTATAATTGAAAACTTTAGCCTCGACAGCTATTTAAAAGCGCGCCATATATGGGTGAGTAAAACAGGTTTTGGTGTAGGTGTAGGCATGGACCCTAAAGATGTTCAAAAACTTGGCTGGGTTGACGAAGCACTTGCTCACTTTGGTAAGCATCGTAATATTGCCACTTTTACGCGTAACTACCATGTAGCTATTCATTTAGCTAAAGAGAAAAATTTGATTGCGACCCTTCCTTCAAAAGCCGCAAATATATATTTGGATGATCCGGGGCTTAAAATTTTAGAGCCACCATTTCCAATTCCTCCTTTTGAGCTTGATATGATTTGGAGCCCACTGTTACATCGCGATGCGAGTCACATTTGGTTACGTCAAAAAGTAGCTGAAGTAGCTGAAGAGCTAAAATAACTTTATTACACAATATAATGTAAAAATTGCTAGGTTAACTTTTTGCCTGTTAACTTAGCATCTTACTAGATCAAAATTAAACCAATAAAATCAAATAACTACATAATAATTAAAACGTGGAACATACATTGCTTTTATTTAATTGAACTATACATTCATTTAATTAAAGAGGTCATTATGAACACCCATCAAGGATCAGAAGTAAATCATATTACTGACATCATTCAAGTTATGAACAGCGGCATCGATTTTTATCAAAAAGCACAGGAAAAAGTTGAAGACCCTGCTATTGGTGCACTTTTTCAGCGTATGATAGATGCCCGAAAAGTGAGTGTTGAGCGCTTGCAGCCATATGCAATTAATGAAAAAGGCGAACGCGAAGATGGCTCATCTTTCGCAGTTGAAGCACGACGTGCGTACACAGCCCTATTGACTACTTTCACCTCACACAACGACAGCACGTATGTAAAAGAGCTTGAAGAGGTAGAAGATAAAACCCTTGAAGAAATTAAAGCAGCAATGGATAAACCGCAACCAGCTGACTGCGAAGCTGCACTGGCTAAAACATTATTAACAATGCAAAGCTGCCATGCAGAAATGAGCCGTATGCAAAAGCATTAAGCTGACATAGCGCATAACTAGAACCCAGCCTCGAGCTGGGTTTTTTATTGCCTCTAATACCAATCTACATAGTTTTTTAAGCAATTTAACAAATTGCATTACATTATAACGATGCTAAATAGACCCCATATATAAGCAGAACGGTATAAACACCGCCTTATTTCACCACATTTTAAATACATAATTAGTACAAATATTTAATATTATTAGAATATTTATTTAACCACGCTTTATTTTTGCTGTGCTAATTTTGTTAATAGGTACCTAAAACCTTGCTGTGGCGCCGCAGCATTTAATTAAAAATAAGGTCCAATATGAAAAGTAAACTAACCAAACTACAAAATAATGCTGATGTAGATATGACCCCGATGTTAGACATAGTGTTCATATTACTAATTTTCTTTATTGTAACTACATCTTTTGTAAAACCTGTGGCTATTGAATTAAACCGACCACTCGACAGCCCTCAAATAGATAAGCCTGTTAAAAATGCTTTATTTAGAATTGATGAAAGTAACGGAGTATATTTTTCTGGGAGGTTAATTGATTTAGAGCAAGTTGCGACTAACTTAGCTATGTTCGCGGCTAAATATGAAATAAGTTCGGTACTTATAACCGCAGACGAAAACAGTACACATAATACTTTAATGAATGTAATGAATAATATTAAGCAATACGATGATTATCCAATAAGTTTGATTTCTAAATAAAATCAGCCCAAGCTAAAACCAAAAAAAGGGCCTTACGGCCCTTAGAGTTAAATAACAAAAGGGAGGTTATTAATTAAAAACGGTATTCTGCACCTACGTAGTAGTAAGCACCGTTAAATCCAAACGGAGCCGAACGACGTGAGTAGTCAAACACACCTGAGCTACTTATTACTGTGTTGCCACTAGCATCCACAATAGTACCTGAGCGAGAGTTACCTATTTCATTTTTATCTGGGTAAACATCGAACAAGTTATTTGCACCAATATTTACTGATAAATCTTCAGTAACGAAGTAGTTAACTTTAACGTCAGTTAAAATTTCTGCGCCATACGTTTGACGACCGCCATCTTCTACTGTGTATTCACCAAAACGATTAAGTGACAGGTTAACAGTCCAATCATCACGTTGATAAAGCGCACTTAAGTTAATACGGTCCTCTGGTTGCCACTCTTCTATAATAGAGATGTCTTCAGCTGAGAATATATCATCTACTTTTACTGTCTCAAGGCTTGAGCCAGCAGGAGAGAACAACGATACAACATCTGTTTTGGTAAAGTTAGCTGCAAGTGTAAAATCAAGCGTGCCGCCTAAACCTTCAGTGTTCCACGTTGCTACAAAATCAACACCACGAGTTTCTGTATCAGCACCATTTAAGAAAAACTGCCCTACGCCAGCACCTGCACTATTTAGTGCTGCATCAAGGCTTGTAGATAACCCTTTACCTAAGCGATCACTAATTACAATACGGTCGTCAATATCAATCGAGTAGTAATCAACGGTTACATTAATATTATCGGTAACGTTATACACAATACCTAAACTACGGTTTTGTGATTTTTCTTCTTTAAGTTTTGGAATACCTAAACTTTGCGCAAGTGTTGAATCATTTCTAAATGTACCAACTTCTTCTGCAACTAAATTCCCATTAGTATCAACAACAAATTGTGTGCTTACGTTATTAAAGTAAAGCTGCTGCATTGAAGGCGCTCTAAATCCTGAGCTTAATGCACCACGTAATGAAATATCGTCGGTAATAGACCAGTTACCAGCAAGTTTAAAGTTTACTGTATCGCCAAAACCTTTGTAGTTATCGTAGCGAAGTGCTCCAGATAAAATCACATCTTCAATTACATAAGATTCTGCATCTACGTAAAATGAAATTACATCACGTGACTCATCCACTGAAGACGCAGGTGATGAACCACCAAAACCTTGTGAACCACCCGATGCATCTTCAGAGCCAACACCGCCACTTAAACCGCTGTAAATACTTACACCATTTAATGTGTCGTAATCGCGGTACGCATATTCATTACCTTCTAAAATACGGTATTCGTCAGTACGTATTTCAGCACCCATCGCTAACGAATAATCATCAAAGTTTTGTGTAAAATCAATATTGATTGTTTGCAATGATAATTCCATGCCGTAAGCGTACGCTTCACGTGGAATAGTTGTACGAATATCAGCTGCACTTAAACCTTGGTCATAACGTAAAAAGTTAGCGTATGAGGCATTGATAGTGTCACTTGTAGTGTAATCAATACTGTTCTCGCCATAGGTGTAAGATAAATCAAGGCTTGCATCGTTATCAAATTCAGTTTTATAACCAAAGTTGTACGAGATATCATCGATAGTTGTGTTGATTTTTGGTAAGAAACCTAGCGGAATCGTCGCATCGTTATCTTGTAGTACTGGGTTACCACCTGCATTTGCATTATGACGGAAAAATGCAGCCGACTCATTTTCACGTGTTGAGTAAGTAATAAAGCCGTAAAGCTCGCCATCACCTAACTCGTAACCGGTATTAATTGTTAAACCAAACTGCTGAGAGTCAGCATCACCAATTCTAAAGGTATCACGATCGGCTGTCAGCTCACGCGGATCGCCAGCAAGTAAAGTGCCGTCACTTAGTTCTGTACAACCATAAAACTGACAAGAGCCATGTAAACCGGCACGGTTAGTCGGTGCACGGTCACGGTAATTGATAGTTGTATTTAAATAACCGTCATCACCTAGCGCAAAGCCTTTATTAAAATCAAGGTTAATGGTTTCGCCATCGCCTTCAGAATATTGACCGTAGTTAATAGCCGCTTTACCACCTTCGCTACCATCTTTGAGCACAATATTAATAACACCTGCAATTGCATCAGAACCATACTGAGCAGCAGCGCCATCACGTAATACTTCAATGCGTTTAATTGCAGAAGCTGGAATTGCATTCATGTCAGTACCTGCGGTACCACGCCCAACAGAGCCATTAATATGAATAATACTTGCTTGGTGACGACGTTTGCCGTTAATTAACACCAATGTTTGATCGGGGCCCAAACCGCGAAGTGTCGCAGGTCTTAAAGCATCTGTACCATCACTAATTGCAGAGCTTGAAAAGTTAAATGAAGGGGCGATAGACTGTAGCATACGACCAACTTCTGTTTGGCCCGTATTTTCAAGCGCTTCTGCACTTAGGATATCTACTGGAACGGGTAAATCTTCAACTGAACGCCCTGCTACTCGGCTACCGACAATAGCAATTTTTTCAATTTTTTCTTGAGCGACTTCTTCTGCTGCGTATACACCTTGCGAATTTACTGCAAGTAAAGCTGGTAATACTGCTGCACTGACCGCTGAAAGCTTCATCATGTTGTTATCATTCCTGTTGATTTGTTTGAGTTTTATACTCAGTAAACCATTTTGATCAACAACCGCATCGAGCTCAGTCCCACCTAATAATGCCTCTAGAGCATCTAGCTGAGTGTAAAATCCATAAACTGAATTTGCATCATACTGCTTTGCCAACTCATAAGAAAACACCACAGTTTGCTCTGTTTGTTTAGCATATTCAATTAAGGCTTTGTCTGCTCGCTGCGCTTTTATATCAAATTGCACCATTTGCCCAGTGGTTTGTGTTGCTGCTTGTACACTTAAACTAAAAATAGCCGGTGCAAGCACACTAAATCCACTCAATAAATGCGTTTGGTTACTGCGCAACTTATATAAACAGCTGACAAACAAAAATCCTCTATGGTTTTGTTTCTTTTTTTTAATGTTTTTTTTACGTTCAATCTTTATTGATGTAACTTTACCTAACATTAGTTTGATTTGCATAACGTCTACTTATGATTCTGTATGGTGTTTTAGCGTTACTACATGCTCACCTAAACGCTCATGATCAATCGAAAAGTTAGTTTGTAAACTTTCTAGTAAACCTTCAACGTCACCGGCTTTAAATACTCCAGCCACTTTAATACTGGCAAGCTCAGCTGATGAAAGCTCAAAACGTGTGGCTGTATAGCGGCTTACTTCATTTAAAGCATCGCTTAGCTCTTCTCCATTAAAAATAAGCATCCCGTTTTGCCATGCCAAATCGCGTTGTACGTCGTTCATTGAAAGCTGCGTAATTGGTTTTGTAACACTTTGCTCAATAACTGCTTTTTCGCCTGAGGTAACAATATTGGCATTAATTTGACGAATTTTTTTCGTGCTATTATCTGCAAGTTGATAATCTTTAAAGTCATTTGCATCAACCGCTACACTTGGATCAGTGATCATCACTTTGCCTTCAGTAACCACCAGTTCTAAATCTGATGAAGTATTGCGTTGTACATTAAATACCGTGCCTAACGCGGTAAAACTTTTATCACCAGCCATAACACTAAACGGACGCGTGGCATCTTTTGCTACATTAAAGCGCCCTTCTCCACGACTAAGTAATAACTGCCTGCGGCCTTTACTATAAGCAACTTCTAGTAAGCTATTAGTATTAAGCTGCACTATGGTGCCGTCTGGCAATACATACGTTGCTTGCTCGCCTACTTTTGTTTTGTAAATTTTAGTGTAATTAACTTTAGCAAGCTCTTGGTTGTAGCCATTTTCTAAGTTAATTAATAAGTAGCTGCATACCATTAACGCTGCAAACAAACTCGCTGCAATTGAGTAAGAAAACATCCACTTGTTTTTTGATGTTTTAGTATTGTTGCGCTGAGGAAATAAATGACTTAATTCGTTTAATACTGAAAGCTCATCCCAAAGCTGAGCAAGCTCGTATATAGAGTCTTGATGTGCAGTGCTTTGCATCATCCATAATTTAAATTGCTCTTTTTCATCATCAGTTAAACCACGATCAATCGCGCTTATCCAATCACATGACTTTTCTAAGATTAAATCTTTTGAATTAAATTGATGAACATTACTCATTCTGCGACCCTCTTAACTGATATAGGATGTGCTTGAGCTTTAAGGTTCGTTTGAGGGCTTTGCTCATGTTCACGCATGTATAACATGGTTTGTAACAATCCTTTGGCAATGTGTTTTTCAACAGTGCTTTGGCTTAACTGCATTTGGTCTGCTATCTCTTTTTGGCTCATACCGTAAACTTTTTTTAATATAAAGCATTTACGAATCGATGAGCTTAGTTGCTCAGTAGCTCTACAAAAAAGTAAAAAACGCTCTTTAGATGTGTATTCGTCTTCGAGCTTCATTGATTTGAGTAATACGGGCAATTCGTTATCGTTTTCTAACGAATCATTAAATTTATTGTCCCACTTAGCTATATGGTTGAGTGCTAGATGTTTTGCTGTTTTTAGCATATAACTGCGGGTAAACTGGATGTCTTGTTTTAAATCAGCTTCATAGCTTTTTACAAAAGTTTCTTGCACAATATCTTCTACATCGTCGGGTTGAACAATGCGCGATACAAAACGTTTGAGCTGTTTAGAAATATCAACAAATGTTGACGTGAACTTTACTTTTTTCGTCATCCTTAACATCCACCTGTTGTTATTTTTATTATTAGGGCGTGTTGGCCTTTCGTGGTTGAATTTGCAGCAGTACGTTTGGTATTTAGGCAAGGCAGAGCCTATGTAGTGTGGTTACTCCCCATAAATAGGTGATAACGCAGCATAAATACCATACATGCGCTGCCCTTTGGGTTCAATCCACAAAGGTTAACACGCCCCAATAGATTACGAGTTTTTGACATAAAAACAAGCTCAAATGTTAATTCTGGGTTATTTAAATGCATAGGAAGATAAATGAGTAAACTTTTAGATTATATACGACTTAGTTTCTTTGCATTCGGTTTACTACTTGGAGTGCAAATACCTGCATTTGTAAGTGACTTTGGCCAAGCATTATCAGCCCAGTTAATTGAAGCTAATAATGCCGTTGCGCCTTTTAAAAGCGATGCAGCTAAGTATTTCAATAATGATTTAACTAAGCTAATAAAACACTATCAAAATATTGATGATGAAATTGTGAACAAAGGGGCAAGTAATATCAGTACTCTTTACGAGCGACAGCAAGATTTACAGATAGCCGTAAATAGGTTTGAGAAATCTCCGTATATATTTACTATGATCAGTGGCATGAACGATATAAAGCAACAAGTATGGCAACGCTTTGAAGGTCAAATCATTTTGAAAAAAGACTCTATTATAGCCGCCATTGTTGCAGCCATAATTGTTGCCTTGCTTGCAGAGCTTACTGGTTATTTGTTTTTAACTGGAGTAAAACGCTCATTTAAACGCTTATTCGCAGCTCAAAAATAGTGATTTCATAAAATCATAAAATACATCGGTTTTGCGGGTTGTTAAACTATTTTGCGGACGTAAAAACCAAACCGGTGCATCATCTTGTGCCATTACCCCTGGCATAACTTCAACCAAAATACCGTTTTTAAGATCTTCATTAATCGCTATTTTTGATTTAATAGCAATACCATGACCTGCAATAGCAGCTTGTGTCATATTATCGGAGTTTGAAATAGTAAAACGGGTTTTAGCATTAAAGGTATGTATTTTTTTGTGTTCGTCATAAAGCTTTAACTGGAGTTGCCACGGCAGGCAAACCCAATAATGCTCACTCAATTGCGTTAAATTTTCAGGCATGCCGTACTTTTCTATATAGCTAGGGGCTGCGCAAAGTATGCGACTATTGTTTACGATTTTACGAGAAAGTAATCCTGAGTCATTTAATTTTCCCACCCTAATTGCAACATCTTGCGCGTCATCAACTACATTTACAAAATGATCCGTTATTAAAAAATCAAGCTTTAGTTCAGGGTAAGCTTGCTCAAACTCATTGAGTTTAGGCATTACGTATTTTGAAAAAACCCAAGGCGGCATGGTCACGCGTAGTAAACCACTCACCGATGAGCTGCGCGCGCCAATACTATGTTCAGCATCGTGAAGGGCTTCTATTATAGCCCCCACACGCGTATAAAATATTTCACCTGCGGGAGATAACCGTACTCGCCTGCTATCTCTAAAAACAAGTACTGTAGCAAGCTCACGCTCTAGTTTACTTAAGCGATGGCTCACCGTTGCAGGCGATAAACGCTGCTCGCGGGCAGCAGCAAGCACGCCCTTATTTTCAACAACAGCTATAAATGTTTCTAGGTCGCTTAAATTATACATAAAGATGCCATTGTGCACTTTTCAATGTTTAATATTTTCGAATGAAGCTTTCAGTATTGCAATATTTATTTAAATATATAAAACACTATAATTGCAAATAGTCTAATTATTGAGGTTCAATCATGAGTTTAAAAGCGCAAATAGATGCCTATAACGTACAAAAAGATGCCAAATTGCCAGCTGACGTTTTGGCACTAATGAACACTACAAACGAAGAGCTAATTGCACAGCATATTAAAGACAATGCATTGCAAATTGGTCAAAAAGTAGAAAACTTTAGCTTAGCCAACCATAACGGCGAAAACATTGAGCTTGCAGATTTACTAAAAAAAGGCCCGGTAATTATTAGCTTTTATCGTGGTGGCTGGTGTCCATATTGTAATTTAGAACTAAAAGCACTTAACGACTACTTACCACAATTTAAAACTCAAAGTGCTCAGTTAATCGCAATATCACCACAACTACCTGATGAAACTCTCTCAACTGCACAAAAAAACGACCTTGAATTTGACGTGCTTTGCGATGTGAGCAATAAAGTAGCTGAGCAATTTGGTTTATTGTTTACACTTGATGAGCGTATTCAAGCGTTATATACACAATTTGGTATTGATTTTGAACACTACTACGGCGATAAAAGCTTTAAATTACCGCTACCGGCCACCTATGTGATAAACCAAGAAGGTGTTATTACATACGCATTTTTAAGCGAAGATTACACCCTACGCGCAGAACCTATTGATGTTATGACAGCACTTGAATCGGAGAATAATTAATGTCTATTTTAAAATCGTTAAAAACACTTACTCTTTCACTACTTGTGGGCACAAGCCTTGTATCTGGTTATGCAGTCGCTGATGAACCAAAAGAACAAGCAAAACCTAAAGTGCTTATTTTTGATATAAACGAAACCCTACTTGATTTAACGTCAATGCGTACCTCTATTGGTAAAGCGCTAGGCGGACGTGAAGATTTATTACCACTGTGGTTTTCAACTATGCTGCATCATTCATTAGTAGATACAGTAAGCGGTAGTTACCACGACTTTGGGCAAATCGGTGTGGCGTCACTTCTTATGGTTGCTCAAAACAACAACATTGATATTACAAGTGAACAAGCTAAAACAGCTATTGTTACGCCTCTTTTAACGCTTCCTCCACACAGCGATGTTAAAGAAGGACTGGCAAAACTCAAAGCACAGGGCTATAAGTTAGTAAGCCTTACAAACTCTTCAAACAAAGGTGTAAAGGCACAGTTTGAAAGCGCTGGTTTAATGTCTTACTTTGATGCGCGTTACAGCATTGAAGATATTAAAATTTACAAACCAGACTTACGTGCGTATGAGTGGGTACTTAAAAAGCTAAACGTAGCACCAAATGAAGCAATGATGGTTGCAGCCCATGGTTGGGATGTTGCTGGTGCAAAAGAAGCTGGCTTACAAACCACTTTTATAGCACGCCCAGGTAAAGCACTTTACCCACTAGCTAAAAAACCAGATCACGTTGTGAAAGATTTACATGAATTAGCCGCTCTACTTAAATAAGTACACGCTGATGAATCAATACCCAAGCGGCCAATGTTAGGATGACATTGGCCGCTTTTTTATAACTAACCCTAAATATGTCTTAGTGTATTTATTTTCATAATTAGTATGTTAAAAATTGAATGTAAACAAAGCATTTAGCCCGCTATGCGTTATTTTATCTGCTAGCAATTTAGTACTCACAACGCTACTATTAAATAAATACGTGGTGGAGAACATAATGAATAGTGAAAGATTAGGTGAGTTTGAGCAGTACTTTCAAATTAATGAAAGTATAAGAGTAAATTTATTCCCCGTATCAACCGGACAAGTTCCTAAATCGCAGCTTGAGCTTGAAGACGACATTCCCCCACTATTTAGATTAGCAAATGAAGTAAGTGAGCTTGAGCAAAGCTCGTTACGCCCACTGCGTAACTTAGGCGATATAGCACAAGAGCTAGCTACATTTTTACAAGCGCAGTCACGTAAAATAGATTTAATAATGAGCCATATTTTGGCCTCAGAACAAGCCCAAGATAACGCAATACAATGTGATAGCTACGGCGGTGGCGGTATTCGTTTTACATCACCTGAAGTACACTCAATTGGCCAAGCATTTAGAACCAAACTGTTTTTGCACCACGAGGCCTCTGCGGTTTATTGTTACACCGAAGTTGTAGCAGTAGAAAAACAAGATAGCGAACACTACCAATACACTATGCTCTTTACCGCAATTAGAACTACTGACCAAGAACTTATTGTTAGAGCGAGTTTACATGCTCAAACCCGCCAACTTAAAAAACGTCAAGAACTTGATCAAAACCGAGGCGACCTAAACAGTGATAATTAGCTGACATCTTTATGTAAAATGCTAAACTAGCGCCATCTTAATTAGTATATAAAATTCATGAACTTTAGACTTTTACCAGAATGGGCCGAGCAAGACGCTGTTATGCTTACATGGCCTCACAAAGACACCGATTGGGCCGACAACTTAGCGCGTGTAGAACCTGTATATATTGAACTTGCTAAACACATAACAACGCAGCAACAGCTTGTTATTGTGGCGCATAACAGTGCCTTAAAAGTGCATATTACAGCATTACTAAATAGTGCTAACGTCTCTCTTAATCGTGTTCATTTTGTAGTAACCCCTACTAACGATACATGGGCGCGCGATCATGGTCCGCTTACTTGCGCCGCTATTGATTCAACAGAACAATTAAAAGTATATGATTTTACTTTTAATGGTTGGGGCAATAAGTTTGAAAGCGCATTAGACAATCAAATTAATCGCACTTTGGTAAAAGAGCTAAGTAGTACAAACAACCAATATCAAGCGCTCGATATGGTACTTGAAGGTGGCGGTATTGAAATAAACGAGCACGGTGTGTTGCTAACAACCAGCGAATGTTTGCTTAATAAAAACCGTAACCCTGATTTAAACCCAAATGATATTGAAGCACTTTTAAAAGAGCACTTAGGCGCGACGAGTTTTTTATGGGTTGAACATGGCTATTTAGCGGGCGATGACACCGACAGCCACATTGATACTTTAGTGCGTTTTGCTCCAAATAATACCCTTGTATATGTGCAGTGTGACGATAAAACTGATGAGCACTTTAGCGCACTTGATGCGATGGAAAAACAACTAAAAACCTTTAAAACTGCCGATAACACCCCATATAACTTAATTGAGTTAC
>NZ_AUTI01000379.1:0-13894 GCF_000497995.1 Pseudoalteromonas sp. TB25 | reverse complement strand
TAGCCACAGATACCGCTGTTAACGCTTCCATTTCAACCCCCGTTTTACCTGCAAGTTTGCAGTAGCTGGTTATTTTAATTTGGCTGTTTGCTTCATCAAGTTCAAAATCAACAGCGACTTTACTAAGTGCAAGCGGATGACAAAGCGGAATTAAATCAGCGCATTTTTTAGCGCCTTGAATACCTGCAATGCGTGCCACGCCTAACACATCACCCTTTTTGTTTTGATTAAGCATTACTTGTTCAAAGGCAAGCTTGCTCATGCTAATAAATGCTTCAGCTGAGGCATCGCGCAAGGTTACGTCTTTGAGCGATACATCAACCATATTCGCTTGGCCGTTTTCGTCAACGTGACTCAACATACTATTGCTCACGCGATTCACACTTTTTACCAATAGTAATGTGCGGTGCAAAGTTACATGGTTTATGCATTGAGTTAAGTTGATCTTTTATAATGCCTGTCCAGGCAGTTTTACATGCGCCTGTAGAGCCTGGCATACAAAAAATAACGGTGTTGTTAGCAAGTCCTGCAAGTGCACGAGATTGAATAGTTGAGTTACCAATTTCACCGTACGATATATGTCTAAATAGCTCACCAAAGCCGTCTACGCTTTTATCAAACAGCGGCGCAAATGCCTCAGGTGTTGAATCACGTTCAGTAAATCCTGTACCACCAGTCACTAAAATAGCGTGAATGGTGTCATCGGCTATCCACTGTGATGCAATAGCGCGCATTTGGTAAACATCATCTTTAACTATGTCTTTATCAGCTAAGTGATGACCAGCTTCAGTTAGCGCTTTAATTAAGTAATGACCAGAAGTATCGGTAATCGCATCGCGTGTATCGCTTACCGTCATTACGGCAATGTTTAATGCTATTTGTGACTCAGTTGTGTGACTCATAATGTTCTTCTTAATTGATTAATGCTTTGGTCAAAATGCTCATTTACAGCTTTAAATTGCGCCGGTGTATTGGTGTTTATTAATGCGTGCGCTTTATTACATAAAAGCGTTTGCACACCAATGCTTTGGGTAAACTGTTTTATTGATTTATGACTGTTAGCGTTTGTGAGTATGTGTTTTAAATGATTTTTTACACTGCTTGTATTACGAATATACAGCGGTAGTGGTTCATTTTCAAAGTGCCAAGCATGTATTTGTGACTGATTTAATTGATTGCTCACACTTTGTACGTTATTTGACTGAGAAGCCAGCACTATTGCGCTTAACAAACTACTCGTAAGTAGAGGCATATCTACCGCAGTAATAAGTAAGTCGTGCTCAGTGGCTATTAATGTGGAATAAATTCCGCCAAGGGGTCCACTATTTGGGTATATATCTTTAACGTACTTTTCTGAGGGATAATCGCTCTGTGAATAATGGTTCAATGACTTGACTGGATTTGTAACGTTGCGACTTATAAGTATGTTTTTAGCGCCTGCGTCTTTTAATAAATCACACGCATTGTGCAATAGCGTTTTATTTTTTAAAACTAAATCGGCTTTGTCTGTGCCCATTCTTGATGACTTACCACCAGCAAGCACAACGCCTGTAAAATCTCGCTTAACTTTCATATTAGATTTTATATTAGCTTCCATATTAGCCGCCTAACATGGCTAAGTGAGTTGTCGCACCTGTTAAGCGTTTATCCAGCTCATGGCTTATTTCTTTATTGCCCATAGCGGCTCGAATTGCCTTTACGGTCGCTGCAGTATCGTCCTCGTTGAGTAGTTCGCGTAAATCTATACCTTGCTCGGCAAACAAGCATAAGTGTAATTTACCCAGTGCCGATACCCTTAAGCGATTACAGCTTTTACAAAAATCTTTGCTGTAAGGCATTATTAAACCAATACGACCATCGTAATCAGGATGACAAAATTCCTCAGCGGGTCCGTTTAATTTTCCCCTAACTACTTGTAACCAGCCTTTAGCTAAAAGCTGGGCTTTAACCGTTTGCCCACTTAAGTGGTTTTCTTCAAAAAAGGTGGCGCCGTCACCGGTTTCCATTAATTCTATAAAGCGTACTGTAACTTTGTGGTGTTTTACCCACGCTAAAAAATCCTTCAATTGGTTTTTATTAAACTGCTTGGCAAGCACTGCATTTATTTTTATATCTTTTATGCCCAGCTCTACCGCACGTTCAATTCCTTTTAAAATAAGGTTAAGTTTGTCGTGCCCTGTTATGAGTTTAAACATACTCGAATTTAAACTATCAATACTGACATTAAGCGCATCAAGCCCAGCTTCTGCAAATTCATCAATTTTCTTTAATAAATTAAACCCGTTGGTAGTAATGGCTACTTTTTCTATGCCGCGCGTGTTTTTACAGAGTTTTATAATATCGGTGACGTCGTTTCGCAAGCACGGTTCGCCACCTGTAATACGCACTTTTTTAGTACCTAGCTCTGCAAACGCATTTACTAGCGTGCTAATTTCGTTTTTATTTAAAAAATTACGCGGCGTATCGCACTGATACCCGTTTGGTAAACAATAACTACAACTAAAATTACATACATCGGTTATTGAGAGGCGCAAATAGTTAAACTGCCGACCAAATTGATCATTAAGCATATGCTTCCTTGTTTGTTTACATTACAACCGCAACATCAATGCTGCTAGAACCTGCTTTGTAATGTTGTTTTATTAATTGGCTTAATTGTGTTTTACACGAACCACAGTTCGTTCCACATTTAAGTTCAGACCCCAATTGCTCGACTGTGTTTGCACCGTTTTTAATGGCGTTTATAATTGGCTGCTCTCTTACTTTAAAGCAGCTACACACTTGCACGCCTTGGGTAAATTCTTCATCGGGGGTTGCATAAAGCAAAGACTGTAACTGTGTAAAAGTCAGTAATGGCTCTGCAGACAAATGGTTTATCCACTCAAGTGATATTTCTTTTTGTTCATTAGAAATAACACCAACAAACGCTAATTGATCGTTTTGAATACACTGCACATGCATGGCTTTTGCCGTATTCATAGCCGACCACTGCCCTTGTAAACCAGTTAAGGTTTGGCAGTAATACAGTAAATCACTTTGTGGCTCATTAAGCGCCAATTGGTAATTAAAGCAATTACTAGCATTAACTTTGAGCCAAAAATCACTGTTTATAACAAGTTCGTTTTTAGTAAACAGCTGCATATATTGCACAAAGGGTGCTTTAACTATATTAACAGCACCGTGTTTGCACTCAGCCTGACCAGATAGAGGGTCAACTACCGATTGATACAACCCACTTACTGTTGCTGATGACGCAAATTGCTTATTCCAATGAATAGGCATAAAGCATTCACCTTTGCGCACGGCATCGGTTACTTTTGCATGCGCGGTAACCTGCCCAGTTAGGGCAATTGCACTTATTAAATCGTTTTGTTTAATTGCTAATTTACTGGCATCAAGCGGATTAATTTCAATGTACGGGCGTGTAATATGCGATGAAAGCGCAGTGCTTTTACCTGTGCGGCTCATGGTATGCCATTGGTCGCGTATACGTCCTGAGTTCATTATAAACGGATAATCACTTGATGTTTGTTGCACAGGTAATTGCGGCGTTATGGGTATAAAACGCGCTTTTTTATCAGCGGTGCTAAATTGGTTATCTGTAAAAACCTGACCGTTTTTATAAGGCTGATTTTTAACAACAGGCCACATTATGGGTTTTAAGTTATCGTACTGGCTTTTTGTGAGCCCAACTAAACCAGAAAGATTTAGTAATCGGCTGCNCTGCCGTTATTTTCAAAGTCGGTTAATTGTGCCCATTCTTCAAAAATGCCACTTGGGTCTATAAAATCAAATCCTTCAAAGCCCATTTTTTTAGCAACGTCGCACATAATTTGCCAATCATTTTTAGCACCCGAATAAGGCGCTACTAACGGGCGTTGCCTTGATATTCTGCGTTCTGAGTTAGTTACTGTGCCGTTTTTTTCGCCCCATCCGGTTGATGGAAAAGCAACATCGGCAAATTTTAATGTATCACTTTTTGCAATACAGTCAGATACAACCACCAGCTCGCAGGTCTCTAATGCCTTTTTAATTGCAGCGTTATTTGGCAAGCTCACCATTGGGTTTGTTGCCATTATCCACACTGCTTTTATTTTGCCTGCGGCTATTTCATCAAACATATCAATGGCATTGCTGCCTGCTTTTTTAGCGATAGTTGGCGAGAGCCAAAAACGTTGTACAAGTGATTGATGCGCTTCGTTTTCAATATCTAAATGCGCCGCTAACTGATTAGCCAAACCACCTACTTCGCGCCCGCCCATCGCATTAGGTTGCCCAGTAATCGAAAACGGACCACTGCCTGGCTTAAGTAATTTACCTGAGGCTAAATGTGCATTAATAATGGCGTTGCATTTATCTACACCCGAGCTTGATTGATTTATACCCATTGAATAAAAGCTAATCGCACTTGGGCTTTTAGCAAATAGCGCATAAAACTCAGTAACTTGCTCAATTGCTATATCGCAAAAGTCGCTAACTGCCTCACAGCTCCACTTTTGTGCCTCTTGCAATGCGCTTTCAAAGCCGTTTGTGTGCTGAGCAATAAATTGCGTATCGAGGTGGCTATGCTCATTTAAATAATTAAGCAAACCGTTATAAAGTGCGGCGTCACTGCCTGGTTTTATATTTAGAAATGTGTCGGCAAGCTCAGCGGTGTCAGTTTTACGCGGATCAATAACCACCACTTTCATATTTGGGTTAAGCTGTTTTGCACGCTCCATTCGCTGATACAAAACCGGATGAGTCCACGCTGCATTTGAGCCAATTAAAATAAGCAGCTCAGTTTGCTCTAAATCCTCGTAGGTACACGGCACTACGTCTTCACCAAAAGCGCGTTTGTAACCTGCCACAGCAGATGACATACACAGGCGCGAATTTGTATCGATATTGCCTGAACCTATGTAGCCTTTCATTAATTTATTCGCGATGTAGTAATCTTCAGTAAGTAACTGCCCTGACACATAAAATGCCACCGCATCGGGTCCGTGCTTTTGTATTACGTCGTTAAATTTATTGGCAACGTGGTCGGTTGCTTCATCCCACGTGGCTGCTTTATTATTAATGAGGGGCGACGTTAAGCGGTTATCACTGCCTGTGGTGTCTAGCAAATGCGTGCCTTTTACACATAAACGACCAAAGTTTGCGGGGTGCTCTCGCATGCCTTCAAGCTTGGTTGGCACATTATTAAAAAGTGAAATATCAACACCGCACCCTACACCACAGTAAGCACATGTTGTTTGTTTTAAACTCGTTTTATTTATAGTTGGTGATGTGTTTGCGGTTGTCATACTGCTCTCTTTTAGTGTGCTTTAATTTATGCAGGCTGTTTTACAGGCTCATTAAGGGTAACTACGTTAATAGTGTTACTTGCCTTAGCGAGCGCGCTGTTTATTACATTTTGAACGAGCTTTTCACACCCTCCACAGCCTGTACTGGCTTTGGTGCTTTGCTGCACACTTGCCAAATCTATGCAGCCTTTAGCGACTGTTTGTTCAATGGTGTGTTTAGTTACTTTATGACAAGCGCAAATAATGGCGTCATCAGGCAAGTCATCGGCGCTTAGCTCTGCTATGTCGCCGGCAAGGGGCATAATGAGCGCTTCGGGAGCGGTGGTAAGTTGAATGTCGTTTAAATGATATTGCAGCAAATTGTCGTAATCGCTGGTATCGCCAACAAGTACCGCGCCAATCAGCTTATTACTTTGTGAGTTAGTGACTATTTTTTTATAAATACCATTGGCTTGGTCTTCAAAGTAATAGCTTATTGCGCCTTCGCTGCGTGCATGTGCATCGCCAATAGAGCCTACTTCAACACCCATTAATTTAAGCTTGGTGCTCATATCGGCACCATTAAATTCATCGGCTTTATTGTCTAAGCCAGTACTTTGCAAAGTACCTTGCTGCGTATCTTGTAAAATATGCCCAACTGCTATTTTAGCCATGGCGTAACCGGGTGCCACTAAGCCAAAAATAAAATTATTCCACAGTGCACATTCACCAATAGCGTATATGTTTTTATCACTCGTTTGGCAGTGGTTATTAATTACAATACCGCCGCGCTCGCCTAACTCTAAATTAAACTCGCGGGCTAAATTATCATAAGGGCGAATACCCGCCGAAAATACAATCATGTCTGTTTCAAGGGTTTTGCCACCTTTAAAACACATTTTATAACGGCAACTTTCGCCTTCTACTATTTCCTCAGTTGCTACCGCTGTATGTACAGTAACGCCCAAATCCGTAATTTTGTTTTTTAGTAACCGACCGCCACCAGCATCAACTTGTACACCCATAAGTTGCGGTGCAAATTCTATTACGTGAGTCTGTAAACCCAATTGCTTTAATGCGTTTGCAGCTTCAAGCCCCAGTAAACCGCCACCAATTACCACGCCTACTTTGCTGCCGTGGGCTGAATTTTTTATTGCGTGTAAATCGTTAATGGTGCGATAAACAAGGCAATGCTCGCGATCTTTACCCGGTATAGGCGGTACAAATGGGAATGAACCTGTAGCAAGCACAAGTTTGTCGTATTCAAACAATTCCCCTTTAGCGGTCGTTACAGTTTGCGTATCACGATTTATATCAACCACTTTAGAATGAGTATGAAAGCGTACTTGCCAATCGTCATAGGTTTTATTACATGTAAGTGCGAGGTCGTCTGCGGTTTTGCCTTTAAAAAAAGAGGATAGTTGTACGCGGTCATACGCTAAACGGTCTTCACCGCTAAGTACCGTAATTTCAAATTGCTCATCAGCTTGATTTTGAGAAACTAGCTGTTGCACAAAATGGTGCCCGACCATTCCGTTTCCTACCACTACAACACGCTGCTTGCTTAACATTCACCCACCTTAAAGTGATACCTATTTTAGTAATTGACTAAAATTGAAATCGAATAATTTGTTATAGGTTTGTTGTAGCAATATGTAAGCCAAATATATAAGCATTTAAAATCAGCAAGTTGCCTACATTGGTGCAGAGGTGAAAAGCATAAAGTCCCACAAGATGGTGCAATTGCACCATCGTGTGTCGCTATAAATTACAAGTGAATATTAGAAGATAGAGAGGGTTAAAATTTAGCGCTCATCCATACCCACAATTTTTGAGTATCGACTTTATTAGCAGCAGTATCGCCCGCTGAGTAATCAGCATACTTAACACCTACTGCGTATTGTTTATTAATAGGTTTAACGTATTGTACGTTTAGTTCACTGCCTAAATCGTCAACCCCATTTGATTGCTCATTAGCATCAAAACTGTGATAAGCCACCAGCCATTTTCCGTCAAACGCTTTACCGTTTAAGCTTATGTAAGTGTCGTTCAAACCTTGTGTGGGTGTATTTAAAAACGTATCTGTCCAACCATTAAATTTATGTAACGTGGCAAGCGGTGTTGCAAACCCGTAATCGCCATTATCAGAGCCAAGTGACTCTATGCCAACTTTTAATGTTACTGTTTTTATGCCCAACCCATTTAAATCGACAGCGCCTTCAAGTGCATAGTAATCGGCATCAAAATCACTCACGCTTGTTGAAGCAGACTGCGTTGCATACTCCGCTTTGTAATAAAATTTTATGTCGTTTAGGGTTTTATTACCGTTAAAAGAAACGCCATAAGTATCTAAACTGTCGTCTTGTAGTGCATCGTCACTTAATAAGTAACTGTATAAAACCACTTTACCGTAGTCTGTTTTAAAGCTTGCATTAATTAAATGATCGGACGATTTAATGTCTTTATCGTCAGCAAATATGCGGTTACGCTTATTTAAATAACTGTACTGTAAATTTATGTTATTAAATGCGTAATTAATGGTCGCGGCATCAAAGGTTTGTCTGTCTTGGCGCCAACCTACGTGCCCAACAAAACGCTGCCCATCAAGAGCTATTATTTGGCGCCCTACTTTTAGCGATAGACCATCGCGTACATATTTAACAAAGCCTTGGTCTATCTCGGTGTTTTCTGGGTCTGCAATAACAGAATAATTAGTGTTTTTCCCCACTGTATTGTTGTAATCATCTACGCCCAATAGGCTGCGAGTGTCTTCTACTTCAATAAGTGCTGAAAAACCATTCACCTCGTCTGTTTGATGCGTTAAGCGGGTTCTAAGTGTTAAGCCGCTTGCATCTTTTAGAGCATTTTCTTGATCAACGCTTTCAAAGCGCAGTCTAAAATCAAGATCAGTTTGCGCAGCTTGGCTTATTAAAGGCGCAGTGAAGCAACCCAGTATAAAAATAATAGGTAAGTTGTTCTTGTAATTAAGCATTTTGGTTCTCTAAGTTTTAATTATTAATACACATACCAAAGCAATAAATAAACACAGCGAAATACATTTCCACACCATAACTGGATCGCGTTTCATTATTGAACTTTTATTAGCGGTACTTTCTAAATAAGGATTAGGTTTGTTGATATCGTTTATAAACTCAGAAAAAGCTTGGTATCTGAGCTCAGGTTTAGGGGCAAGCGCCTTCATAAGGGCTTGATCTAACCAAAACGGAATATCGGCTCTGTATTTACGAATACTTGTGTAATGCCAATGGCTGTAATCTTTTGGCGCTACGTGGTTAAGTGGCAGTGGTTTATAAGGCAATTTTGAGCACAATAACTCATATGCAATCACGCCAAGTGAAAACAAATCACTTTTAAAATCGGCGTGCATAGTAATAAGTGTTTCGGGTGCGGTGTAGTCGGCAGTGCCTTGCGGGCAATCATCCGCAATTTGTTTAACCGACTCGTCCATGGCCGCAACACTTACTGTGCCGTAATCTATTAGCGTTACTTTACCGTGCGCATCTATCATTACATTATCGAGTTTTAAATCACGATGTACCATATCGAGTCGCTGAAACGCCCTTAGTGCATGTACTATTTGTTCAATAATACTGCGTACTTGAGTTATTTCTGGGTGCGGCACGTCGTGCTTCCAATCACTGAGTGTTTGCCCGTCCATGTACTCACAAATATGATACAAAAAACGACTCTGCGATTGCGTACTTAGCACTTTCATCACGTTTAAATGGTTTATGCGTTGCCCTACCCAGCCTTCTCTTATAAAGCCTTGAAGGTAGTGCACATCGTCTTCAAAATTAACCGAAGGTGCTTTTAAAACCACTGGCGGTATATCGGGCGCTTGTTGCACTAAATAAATGTGCGAGCGACTACTAGCATGTAATTTACGAATAACCGTGTAATCATCAATTTTTTGCCCAACATTAAGCGCAGGTGGAATTTTTCGTCGTGTTAGCGAATGGTAAAGTTCATCTAACTTTTGCTCGGCAATATTTTCTACTTTTACCAGTAAACAACTTACGTTGTCGTCACTGCCTCGTGCTAATGCAAGTTCGGTAATTGCTTTAGCTGCATTTTCTAAATTAGTGTACTCGTTAATTAATTTAGCTATATCACTACTTGGGAGCACATCGTGTACGCCATCGCAGGTTAATATATAAATATCGTCTGCTTTTAGGTCAACCTCGTATACATCTATTTCTTGATGAAGTTGCGCGCCAAGAGCACGCGTTAGCGTATCGTTTACTTTGTGATCCCGTGTTATTGCCTCTATTTTATTTCCTCGCAAGCGAGTAATACGCGTATCACCTAAGTGGAATATATAACCCGTTGCCGACTTTAAAATAAGTGCTGTAAAAGTCGTCATCCAATCGGCTTGACGCTGACCTAAGTGATTGTAATTAACCGATTGCGAATAAAGCCACTGATTTAAACTTGCTAACACCTTCGACACTGACTTTTTAACCGCCCAACTTTCGGGGGTATTTAAATACTCATTTATAAAATGAGTAACCGAAAGTTGAGACGCTTGTTTAGCATTTTTTGCTGATGAACACCCATCGGCTAAGCAGGCAATAACGCCTTTAGACTCTTTTTCTTGCGCTTTGGTATTGAGAGCTGCAAACGCATCTTGGTTTTCTGCTTTTAACCCTTTAGCACTGTGCCCGCCAAATGAAACGTTGAGTTCATTTTTTAGCGATTTAGCGTGGAGTGTTTCATCAAACATAGTCAATAATGCCTTAAGTCACTGAAATAAGTTCAACGGTGCCGTCTTCATTTACTTCGGTAATATGGCCATCTGGTTCTCTCATAAAAAACAGTGCAGCTAGACCAAGTAATGCACTACCCGCAATAATGAAAAAGAAAGTTTGATAATCAACAAGTGACAATGCCGTTAAGTACACTACTGCACCTACATTACCGTAAGCACCTGTCATTCCAGCTATTTGCCCAGTTAAACGACGCTTAATTAGCGGTACTGCGGCAAATACAGCGCCTTCACCAGCTTGCACAAAGAACGAACACGCCATAGCCGCAACAACTGCAAGCCATAAAGGCCAAGATGCATCAACCAAGCCCATTACAAAATAACCAACAGCAAGACCCGTTGTAAGTACAATAAGGGTAATACGGCGACCTAATTTATCTGAAATCCAACCGCCACCTGGGCGAGATGCTAAGTTCATAAATGCATAAGCTGAGGCTAAAATACCCGCGTACACCATATCAAGCGCAAACACATCCATAAAAAATAGCGGTAACATAGATACAACTGCAAGCTCAGAACCAAAAGTTGTAAAATATAAAATATTTAAAACAGCCACTTGCTTAAATTCATAACGATGAGACTCAGGTACAGGCTCTTTAAAAATATGACCATTTACGTCAAAGGTTTTATACACTTCGTAAATATAAAGCAGAACTAAAAAAGCATACACGGCAAGTACAAAGTTAGCCGAAATTAGGTTAGCACCGGTTGGTGAAAGCTTCCAAGTAAGTAATGCTAGTGCACCATACATAGGGATTTTCATAATAAGAAGTAATACAAAGTCGCCTTTACTGGTTACTTCCATTGCGCCTACTTTTTTAGGCTTAAAGTATGTACCGCCTTTTGGTGTATCGGTTACATTTAAGTACCAAATAATACCAAATATAACGCTTAATACACCCGTTAAACCTACTGCGTAACGCCAACCATCTTCGCCACCAAACATAAGTGCAATAATTGGCAATAACATAGCCGCTGCTGCTGAACCAAAGTTACCCCAGCCGCCATAAATACCTTCTGCTATGCCCAGCTCGTTAGCAGGAAACCATTCACTCACCATACGAATGCCCACAACAAAGCCAGCACCAATAAAGCCTAGCGCAAAACGCGCTATAGCGGCTTGTTCAAATGTGGTTGCCATAGCAAACATAAAACACGGAATACTACAGGTAATAAGTAGCGCGGCATAAACAATCCGGGGACCAAATTTATCGGTCAGCATACCCACCACAACACGGGCAGGAATAGTTAACGCTACATTTAAAATTAGTAATGTTTTAACTTGTGCCATGGTAATACCAAGCGAGCCCGCAATTGCACCTAATAAAGGAGCATGGTTAAACCATACAAAAAATGACACAAAAAAGACCATCCAACTCAGATGTAATACTTTCATTTTTCCTTTAAAGGATATTAAGTTAAATCCAGAACTCGGTTGCATGTTTATTTCCTCGTAAACGTATTATTGTTTTATAAATGCCCCACTCTTTTATATGAGTAGTAGCTCAAACTTTGTTAAATTTTAGTTAACCAAACACAGCAATTACTGAGCCACAAATTAAAAACCATATATTTCAGCTAGTTATATGTATTTATTATTTTAATGCGTTATAGTTGCACTATATGAGTGAGGGGGTAAGGGCTGTTACAGTGCAAATAAAAAGCGTTACTACTTGCTCTAGGATTTAACAAATTGGTATTGTTCAAAAAAAGTATGAGATATTTAAAAATGCAAAAAGCACCGTTAACGTACCAACAGCAACTACGCTATTCTCGGCATATTATGCTGCCGCAGCTTGATATAGACGGACAAGAGAAACTATGGCAATCGCATGCTTTAATTATTGGTGTGGGTGGGCTTGGTTGCGCGGTAGGTCAATACTTAGCGGCATCTGGCGTTGGCACGCTTACCTTAGTTGATAACGATGAAATAGACGTGACCAACCTGCAAAGGCAAATACTGTATAAAGAAAGCGACATTGGTAGCTCAAAATGCAGTGTTGCTAAAAAACAGCTTAACGCGCTTAATAGTGAAATAAACATAAATACTATTGAGGCATTTTTTGATGCAAATACCTCTACAGAGCAGCTATTTAATAACATTGATATAGTAATTGATTGCTCAGATAACCTAGCAACGCGTAATGCACTTAATAGCGCCTGTTTTAAAGCTAAAGTTCCGCTAGTGTCAGGCTCTGCAATACGAATGGAAGGACAAGTCGCGTGTTTTACTATGGATGAAAACAGTCATTGTTATGGTTGTTTATCGCAATTTTTTAGTGAACAAACACAAAGCTGCTCTGAATCCGGTGTGCTCTCTCCTATTGTGGGGCTAATAGGCAGTATTCAGGCAACTGAAGCGCTAAAAATGCTTGCTGGTTTGCCAAGTGGCTTAGACAAACACTTATTGCTGGTGGATGGTTTAAGCATGGAGTTTAATCGTTTTAAAATAGCTAAAAACAGTCAATGTGCGGTGTGCAGCATTTAGTTATTCTAGATTACTGATTGTTGTATAAAGCACATCGCCAACTTTAAAGTTGTTTTTGTCCCACACTCGCCTTGAAGCCAAGCCAAACAAAGTTTGCCCGTCAACATTAAGCGTTAACTGCCACTTATTATTAATAAGCTCAGCCTGAGTTAATACCGACCTTAAAACATTACTGTGCGTTGTTTGCTCAGGCTTTAACACACTAAGCGACATTTGCTCACTTTCTATAATTAGCTTATTACTGCTATCGACAAGTGCAGGAAGCACAAAAAGCGGTTGCTCACTTTGCTGTAATTGCAGTTGATATAGCCCGTAGTCTTTATCAAATTTAACCACATCGTAATTAATTAAGCTCAGCGGTGTTTGCCTGTCGTTTGCGTAAATAGCCTTTGCAACGTGCGCACTTGCACCTTGGTTTATCACCTTACCTTTATCAAGCTGAATAAGGGTATCGCAGCAAAATAGCAGCTCTTTTAATGAGTGACTTACTATTATAAATTTAATATTAAACTTAACGGCTAACTCATTGAGTTTAGTGAGCGTTTTAAAACGCAATGACCAATCAAGCGCACTAAAAGGCTCATCAAGCATTATAAATTTTTGACCGGCAAGCAAAGTGCGCGCAAATACTACACGCTGGCGCTCGCCACCCGATAAGCTTTGTACATCACGATTTAGTAAATCTTGTAATTCAAGTGTTTTAACAACGTATTGAAGCGTTAAGCTGGTTTGCTTATTTTCGCAGTGTTTTTGTGTAAACGCTAAATTACCTGCCACATCTAAATGAGGAAACAACGGGCACGATTGCAACTGAAGCGTTATACCGCGTTTATCACTTGGCAACTCATGCACTGGCTGATTATTAATATGAACACTTTTTGCAGGCTCTAAACCACTAATACAACGCAGTAATGTTGACTTACCGGAGCCTGAAGGACCGTAAACACCCAATACATTAAACGACTCAAGCTCAAGGTTTATATCTAAATCAAAATTATTGAGTGCTTTAAAAAGGCTTAACTTAATCATGTTATTGCTTAACCCCTACAATGCTTTTATTAAACTTAAATAACAGCACTAAACAGGCAAACGAAATAGCCAGTAAAATAAGTGAAAGCTGATGCGCCGCCGTATAATTTAACGATTCAACATGGTCATAAAGCGCAATAGACACCACCTGTGTTTGCCCCTGAATATTACCGCCAATCATTAATACCAAACCAAATTCACCCAATGTATGCGCAAAGCCTAAAGCAAATGCGCTACCAATACTGGGTTTTAAAAGCGGAATAATTAAATGCACAAAGCGTTTAAATGGGCTTAATCCAAGCGCAATGGCAGCTTCGTTATAGG
>NZ_AUTI01000378.1:0-8734 GCF_000497995.1 Pseudoalteromonas sp. TB25 | reverse complement strand
CCTGCCATGAACCAGCAAATGTATGCACACGCAGCTACACAAGCAAATTTAGCCACATTAAAAGCACGTAACGTACTTATTTGGGGCCCAGGTAAAGGTGAGCAAGCGTGTGGTGATATAGGCGCTGGACGCATGTTAGAGCCACATGAGCTAGTTGCGCTATGTATAGCAAAAGAGCAACCGCAACTACTTGCAGGAAAAACAATTACAATAACGGCAGGNGGCCCAACGCGTGAGCCTCTCGATCCGGTACGTTTTATATCAAATCACAGTTCTGGAAAAATGGGTTATGCACTAGCAGAAGCAGCTTTGCAATTCGGTGCTAAGGTTAATTTAATTTCGGGCCCTGTCACTATAAAAGCCCCAACTGGCGTAAACCTTATTAATATAGAAAGCGCTGAGGAGCTATTAACTGAGTCACTTACCTATGCATCACAATCTGATGCTTTTATAGGTTGCGCTGCTGTTGCGGATTATCGAGCTGCAAACATTGCGACTCAAAAAATGAAAAAGCAAGGCGACGAACTCACCCTTACTTTAACTAAAAACCCTGACGTAATTGCAGCTATTGCAAACCTTACACAAAACCGCCCCTATACGGTTGGATTTGCCGCCGAAACTCAAAATGTAGAAAGCTATGCTAAAGGTAAACTACAAAATAAAAATCTAGATATGATTTGCGCTAATGACGTATCAAAAAGTGGCTTAGGGTTTAATTCCGATCATAATGCTTTAACACTGTACTGGCACAATGAACAACTAGAATTACCAACAACAAGTAAAGTAGAAATAGCTCGCAAGGTGATCGAACAGCTGGCTAAACATCTATAAAAAGGCTGGAAACAAACTGAATAAAACATTAACATACGCCAATCATTTGAACAAAAAATGACTAGGGTTCTTAACTGCGCCACTAAGAATAACTAATAAAAAGGAATGTTCATGCCTGCGACAAAAAGAAGTAATCGCAAAGAGCAAATACTGCAAGCACTCGCACAAATGTTAGAAACTAATTTAGGACAACGCATCACCACAGCAAAACTAGCTGCTGAGGTGGGTGTGTCTGAAGCCGCGCTATACCGTCATTTTCCGAGCAAAGCGCGTATGTTTGAGGGCTTAATTGAGTTTATTGAAGATACCCTTTTATCTCGTATAAATATTATTATTGAAAACGAAAAAGAAAGCCAAACGCGCATTTATAACATTCTATTATTACTTCTAACCTTTGCTGAAAAAAACCCAGGTATTACTCGTATTTTAACGGGCGATGCTCTGCAAGGTGAGCAAGAACGTTTACGCGAACGTGTACAAACCTTGTTTGAAAAACTAGAAACTCAGTTTAAACAAGTGCTTCGTGAGCGCAAATTACGTGAAGGTAAAAACTTTCAAAGTGATGAGCTTACACTTGCAAACTTTTTACTTGCCTACGTTGAAGGCAAAATGAATCAGTTTGTACGTAGCGACTTTAAAGCAAAACCTAGTGTTCAATTTGAAAAACAATGGCTTGAGCTACAAAAAATTTGGCTGTAATGTTTGCTAAATTAATAAATTGAATACTAAAAAACGACCTGCGGGTCGTTTTGTCGTATGTAGCTGCCATTTATCTGATCCGCTCGAATTATGAACCAAACTCGTTACAATGAAACAATGTCATAATACGAGAATCAATAATGAAAACAAAACTCACCTTATTAAGCACGGCACTCGTTGCCAGCTTAACTAGCACCGGCATACACGCCAAAGAATCGCTACAATTTAAAGACGTATTTAGTTTTAAATCAGCTAAAAGCACACAACTATCTGACAATGGTCAAGTACTCACTTTTAGTGCAACGCCGTATCGTGGAAATGCAACTGGTCAAGTTTACTCACTACAAAGCAATACACTCATCGCAGAAGTAGAACGCGGCACTAAGCCTCATATTAATAAAGCCGCTAACTGGGTCGCCTTTACACAAGTACCTACCTTACTTGAAAAAGAAACAACCAAAAAAAAAGACACACTTAAAAACAATCTGGTACTCGTAAACACACAATCAGGTGCCCAACAAAGCTTTGCTAATGTAAAAGATTACACGTTATCTGATGACGGTATGTGGCTTGCTTATCGTTTAAATAAAAAAGACGATGACGCAAAAGTAGAAGATAAAACCGATAGCACTAAAAACGAAGAAGACAACGCTATCACGCCCGATAAAAAAGATAAGAGCTATGCGCTTGTTATCGTAAATTTATCTGATAAACGCACTCATACAATAGAAAACGTATTTAGCTACGCTATTAACTCAGCTAACAGCCAGCTATTAGTGAGTCAAAGTTACAGCGATGGTAATAACAACCAAATAGCGTTAATTGAGCTCAGTGACTTTAATAGCAGCGTATTAATTGATGAACCTGGCGTAATCGCAAATAAAATAGCGTGGCACCCCACTGACAATATTGCAGCGTTTACATTGGGTAACTATGTAAATGATGACACGCGCCGCCGAAACTACACTTTACAGCTATATAAAAACGAGAAGCTCTCAACTATAGATTCACCTAATAAAGCATGGACGTTAGGGAAAACAGCCACCCTTGAATGGTCAGAAAATGGCGAGCGCTTATATTTTGAAAACCATCCTAAATTAGCAGCTAAAGTAAAAACTAAAGAATATACCGACGAAGCCTCACTGTACGACTTTGATACCATACGTGAGCATAAAGGTCTTAATGTATGGCACAACAACGATGCGCAAATAAAACCACGTGAAGAGCAACAATGGAACGAAGTTAATAAAAATCGCCATTACAGTGCGGTGTATCACGTTAACTCGCAAAAAGTTGCGCAACTTAGTACACCAAACATGCCTGAGGTTGCACTAAACCCTCAGCGAGATATATCTTTACTTGGCTCATCTAACATCCCCTACCTAAAAAAAATTATGTACGGCGGTTTTTTTGCTGATTACTTTGCAGTAAATATACACACCGGTAAACAAACTCCAATTATAAGTAACTACCCGTTTAGACCGAGCCTTGCCCCTAATGGTGAGTTTGCAGCTTATTTTAGCGATAGCCAAATACAGTTAAAAGATTTAAAAAATAATAAAGTAACACCGCTTACAAAAGCGATTCAGGCAACCTTTGCTGATGATAAACACGACTACCCATCTACTCAACCTGGTTATGGTTTTGCTGGTTGGATGACCGATAGCAGCCAAGTGCTTGCTTATAGTAAATACGATATTTGGGCGTTTGATGTAAAAACGCAGCAAGCTAAACGCCTAACTAATGGTAAGCAAAGCAATACGCAGTACCGTGTTATTAAGCTTGATAAAACCCAAGTGGGCTTTAAAAAAGGCGATACATTACTTGTCTCTGCTATTAACTTACAAACTAAACAAAGCGAAGTTGCAAAGCTCGACTTAACCACTAACACACTAACTAAGGTGCTTAGCGGTGATAAACGCTTTGATATGGTTAAAAAAGCCAAAAAGGCTGACAAGTACTTATTTACCTCGCAAACTTATAGCCAATTTCCTGATTACTACCAAACAGATTTTAGCTTTAGTTCACCAAAACAAGTGACCACGCTAAACCCACAAATTAGTAATTTTGCCTGGAGCGAAAAGCCAGAACTAATAAGCTATAAAGGCTTTGACGGTGAAGATTTACAAGGTGTATTAATAAAACCAGCGGGATATAAAAAAGGCGATAAAGTACCTGTGGTTGTGTATTTTTACCGTTACATGAGTCAACGCATGTTTGATTTTCCTAAAATGGAATTAAACCATCGCCCTAATTTCCCTATGTTTACCTCAAACGGTTATGCGGTATTTTTACCTGACATTCGTTTTGAAATAGGTCACCCGGGTAAATCGTCAACGCAAACCATGATCAACGCCACCCAAAAATTAATAGATTTAGGCATAGCCGACCCAGATAAAATAGGCTTACAAGGTCACTCTTGGGCAGGCTATCAAAGTGCGTTTATGATAACCCAAACAGATATGTTTAAAGCGGTTGTATCTGGCGCGCCAGTATCAAACATGACCAGTGCTTACAGTGGCATACGTTTGAAATCAGGTCTTGCTCGTCAGTTTCAATACGAAACAGGGCAAAGCCGTATAGGTAAAAACTTATTTGAAGCACCAGAGCTGTACATAGAAAACTCACCGGTGTTTTTTGCAGATAAAGTAAATACCCCTATTTTAATTATGTTTGGCGATAAAGACGATGCAGTGCCTTGGCACGAAGGCGTGCAGTACTACTTAGCGCTTCGTCGCGCAGGTAAAGATGCAACCTTTTTACAATACGAAGGTGAACCACACCACTTGAAAAAGTTTCCTAATCAGGTCGATTTTTCAGTACGTATGATGCAGTACTTTGATCATTACTTAAAAGGCAAACCTGCTGCTAAGTGGATGACACAAGGCGAAGCATTTATAGAGGAATAGATATAGCATTTATTCAGAGCTCTACGTAAGCGATAACGGCGAGCTCTGCGTCAATTAAATCAAGGCGAGGCATATTACATTTAAGTAATCAGTCACTACCTAGTCCTTCATACCTTTGAAAAATGCTGTAATGATCTTTAAACTTTTATAAACACCACCGTATATAAGCGTTTTAATCAAAGTAAAAAACTATAATAAAAGCCTAATATAAGTAATAATCACTAAATTCAGAGGTTAAAGAGTCGTTCATTATGCTAGGTTTTTGGTACAAAGAGTTTCCACAATACCCAAAAGACCATAAGGATTTTTGGCGTACTCGCTTAATAGCCCACTCTTTACTAATAACTACATGTTACTTTTTAGTTTTAACACTCCTCAATCTTTTTTATTTTAAAAGCTATAACATTGCTTTAATTGATGCCTTAGGGCTGACTATATCACTAGGTATCTATACTTGGTTTAATAAAACAGCCAACGTAAATGCAGCAGCATGGGCCGTTGCCCTTATGGTTGTTAGCTTAATAATGATGTTTGTGATTTCTGTAGGCGGACATGCGCATTCTTTATTTTGGGCAACGTTGATCCCGCCTTTTAGCTTTTTTTTAGTTGGAAGAAACTGGGGAAGCCTATTTAGTGCAGTCGCTTTTGCTATTTGTGCGTATCTTGTGTATTTACAACAACAGCAAACTGTAACAATTGGCTTAGGCTCTTTATTTAATCTTATAGAGGTAAGCCTTGCTCATATTTTAATTTTTAGGTTTTACGAAAAAACACGGTTTTCGGCATACACTCGATTATCTATCCGTAACTTAGAAATTCAACACTTAGCAGAAACCGATAAGTTAACGGGGCTTTATAACAGGCAAAAATTTGATTTTGAATTATCACAGTTAATTGCTAAAAATGACGTTTTTAAAACCCCACATTGCTTACTTATTTGCGATATAGATCACTTCAAAAATATAAACGATACCTACGGGCATTTGGTTGGTGATAACGTGCTAACTGAATTTGCAAAAATATTAAAAAGCCGTATGGGAAATGACGCACTTATTGCGCGATGGGGTGGAGAAGAATTCACTATTATTTTATCCAACACCTCTTTAAATGATAGCGCTAAAAAAGCCGATGACCTGAGAAAGTATATTGCCGAAAACACAGTTACAAATGTAGCATTTACTATAAGTATTGGATTAGCAACGATACAAAAAGACGATACAGTGCTAAAACTACTGGAGCGGGCTGATACAGCGCTATATAAGGCTAAAAATAATGGACGCAATAAAGTATGTGTTAGCGATAACGATTCAACCGTTATCGCTCAATCAACTTACTTAGATGGGTTTATAGCCTAAACTTAAGCGTGCTGCCCACAAGCAAATCCACAGCTCCACGCATATTGGAAGTTGTAGCCTCCAAGCCACCCTGTTACGTCAGTTACTTCGCCTATAAAGTATAGGCCTTTAGCTTTTTTAGCTTCAAAGGTTTTTGAGCTCAACTCGTCGGTATCTACACCGCCCAATGTTACTTCTGCTGTTCTATAACCTTCTGTGCCATTGGGTTTAATTTGCCACGCATGAATATAATTTACTAACTCATTTATTTGAGCATGGGTAAGCTGATTAATATTACAATCTGGTATCGCTTTGCTTTCGTGCAGTATTTCTATAAAGCGTTTAGGTAAAATAGTTGCAAGGCTATTTTTTAAGGACTTTTGGGCTTGCGTTTCTCGCCAATCAGCAAGTTGCTGCCTTAAATCAATTTCAGGTAATAAGTTTATAGTTACAGCCTGCCCTGCTCGCCAAAATGAGCTTATTTGCAATATTGCTGGGCCCGATAACCCTCGGTGAGTAAAGAGGATGTTTTCTTTAAATACGGTGCCGTCTTCGCTTGAAACTTCACAAGGGATACTAATTCCCGAGAGCCCTTCAAAACGCTCTTTATCATGCTGATGCAAAGTAAACGGCACAAGTGCAGCCATAGTTGGTAACACGCTTAAGCCAAACTGCTCTGCAATTTTATAACCTATTGGTGTAGCCCCTAGTTTTGGCATAGTTAAGCCACCTGATGCTATAACTAACGACTCACAGCTTAAGGTTTCTTGCTCTGTGGTAACGCTATAGCCGGTTTCGGTTTTTGATACGCTGATCACTTCACTGCGTAGTTTTATATTTACCCCGGCCCACTCACATTCGGTCAGTAAAATATCAACAATGTCTTGTGCATTGTTATCGCAAAAAAGCTGACCTAGTGTTTTATGGTGATACGCCAAGCCATGTCTGTCTACCAGCTCAATAAAGTCATGCTGTGTATAGCGACTTAAACATGATTTAACAAAATGAGCATTTGCGCATAAGTAGTTATCAGGGGTTGCGTTTTCATTTGTAAAATTACAACGCCCACCACCACTTATTAAAATTTTACGACCTGGTTTTTTCCCCATATCAAGTACTGTAACGCTTCGGCCACGGTATCCAGCTTGCGCTGCACACATTAATCCTGCAGCTCCCGCACCTATTACAATTACATCTACTTGACTCATTATTTTACCCTACTAAAAAATTTTTCCGATTATAGCAAAGTTTGATAGCTAACAACGTAGCATTTAAATTATTAGCAATAACACAACAAAAACGCATCAGTAATAAGTCGGGAATAATTACCCGCACAATAAACCAACCCTTTATACTTATTTTTAATTTATATGACAAATACTAAACAACGAGTAAACCGCGAAAAACCTGAGTTATAACTAAATGAAAGAGGTACATAATAAATTGATATTTTAACCTAGTTAACAGATCGTTTACTTTTGTTCCCGCATCGTGATCCTACATCACGAAATAATAAATAAAAATCTAGGGATAATTATGACAACAAGTAAAACTTTTAAAAGATGCGCAATTGCAATTACAGTTAGTACGCTTTTTGCTGCAACATCTGGCATGGCTCAATCAGTTTCAAGTTCAATGGCTGAAACATCGGCTAAACTACAAAGCCAAGGCGGTTTCGAAACTCAGTTCATTATTAAATATAAAAATAATAACGAAATGGCGAGCCTCTCAACTGCAGACGCAAGCCCAGCTAGCATGAAAAAGCGCGCACAAAGCTTTGTTAAAAACTTCGCTTCTAAAAAAGGCAAAGTAAAAGCAAAATACGTTCGTGCAATGGCACTTAATAATCATCACGTAATGCGTGCTGATAAAAAATTAAGTGCGGCTGAGGCCCAAGAGTTTATGCAAGAAATGGTTGATTCTGGCAATGTTGAATACATTGAAGTGGATCAAATGCTAAAGCCGTTTTCAACTCCTAACGATCCACGTTTTGATGACCAATGGCACTACTACGAGCAAGCCGGTGGTTTAAACTTACCGACCGCATGGGATACCGCAACGGGTAGCGGTGTAGTTGTAGCTGTACTAGATACGGGCTACCGCCCTCATGCTGATTTAAACGCTAATATTTTACCGGGTTACGATATGATCTCTAACCTTTCGGTAGCTAATGACGGTGGTGGTCGCGATAGCGATGCACGTGATCCTGGTGATGCAGTTGCTGCGAATGAATGTGGTACTAACGGTGCACAAAACTCTAGCTGGCATGGCACGCACGTAGCCGGCACAGTTGCTGCGGTAACCAATAACGGTGAAGGTGTTGCAGGCGTAGCTTATAACGCAAAAGTAGTGCCTGTTCGTGTACTAGGTAAGTGTGGTGGTTTAACCTCTGATATTGCAGACGGTATTATTTGGGCATCTGGTGGAAGTGTTTCAGGTATTCCTGCTAACTCAAACCCTGCTGATGTAATTAATATGAGTTTAGGTGGGAGCGGTTCATGTAGCTCTACAACTCAAAATGCAATTAACACAGCACGTAGTAACGGCACTGTGGTAGTTATTGCTGCAGGTAACGATAACGATAACTCAGCAAACTACAACCCAGGTAACTGTAACGGTGTAGTAAACGTAGCCTCAGTGGGCCGTAATGGCGGCAGAGCTTATTACTCAAACTACGGTAGCAATATTGATGTTGCAGCACCAGGTGGCGCACAAAGCTTTGCAAACGACTCTGAAGGCGTTCTATCAACTTACAATTCAGGTTCGTCTACACCTTCAAGCGACAGCTATGGCTTTTCACAAGGTACATCAATGGCTGCGCCCCACGTAGCAGGTGTTGCGGCACTTATTAAGCAAGCAAAGCCAGATGCAACGCCTGACGAAATAGAAAGTATTTTAAAATCAACTACCCGTTCGTTCCCTGCAACATGTACTAGCTGTGGTACGGGTATTGTTGATGCT
>NZ_AUTI01000377.1:0-13989 GCF_000497995.1 Pseudoalteromonas sp. TB25 | reverse complement strand
AAGCCACTTTGGAGGCGTTATGAGCTCAGATCAAAGCCAGTTAAGTAACCAATTAAATCTTCAGCAACAGCAAGGTGTAAAACAGTTTTTAACTTTTATTATGGCTGATGAAGAATACGGCGTTGATATTTTAACAGTACAAGAAATTCGCAGTTGGGAAGAAATTACAGTACTGCCCAATGCACCTGAATTTGTAAAAGGCGTTATTAATTTACGCGGAACAATAGTGCCAATTATTGATTTACGGTTGCGCTTTGGATTACCAAGTGTCGACTATGGACCATTAACGGTGGTTATCGTTGTCAAAATAGAATTTGAACTAGGTAGTAAAATTATAGGTGTTGCTGTTGATGCCGTTTCTGATGTTTACAGTATTGCGGAGCAAGATGCGAAAGCGGTTCCTAGTTTGTCTGAATCGAGTAATTGTGAATATGTAGCTGGGTTGGTGAATGTTGGTGAAAAAATGGTAGCGCTAATTGACCTGCAAAAAACAATGAATATTTAGCAAATAGAAACTAAATGAATAATAAACTTAAAGGTGGTGATGAGCATGGGATGGTTTAGTAATCCAAAGCAGTCAAAATCAAGTAATGATTTAATTGTAGACGCATTGAATAAATCATTAGCGGTGATTGAATTTGAACCTAACGGAAAAATAATTACTGCAAATATGAATTTTCTAAACGCGATGGGCTATCGTCTTGAGGAGGTTCAAGGCCAGCATCACTCGATGTTTGTTGACCCAGATGAAGCTCAGGGCAACGATTATAAGAACTTTTGGCAGCGCCTGCGTAATGGCGAGTTTATCTCAGATGAGTTTAAGCGTAATGCAAAAGGTGGAGCTGAGGTATGGATCCAAGCAACTTATAACCCAATTGTTGATGAGCAAGGGCAAGTATTAAAAGTAGTTAAGTTTGCCACCGACGTGACCGAGCAAAAGTTAATAGCAGCAGAAGCTTCAGGGCAAATTAGTGCTATAAGTAAATCTCAAGCGGTTATCGAATTTAATTTAGATGGCACTATTATTGATGCCAATGATAACTTTTTAAATGCGCTTGGCTATCAACTTAGCGAGATTAAAGGCCAGCATCATAGGCTTTTTATTGATCCCGAACATGCAAATAGTATCGAATATAAAGAATTTTGGGCCAAACTAGGTCGCGGTGAATTTGATTCAGGGGAATATTTAAGAATAGGAAAGCAAGGTCAGGAGGTCTGGATTCAAGCATCTTATAATCCAATTTATGATATGAACGGCAAGCCGTTTAAAGTGATTAAATATGCATCTGATATTACTGAACAAAAAGAGCTTGAAAAAGCATCTCGCAAAGCAGCTGATTTAGCAAATGCGCTTAAAGTTTGCCAAGCAAACGTAATGATTGCTGATGAAAACCTTAATATAGTATTTGTGAACGACCGTGTTCAGCAAATGCTAAAAGTCCGCGAAAAAGAATTACAAACCGTATTGCCAAGCTTTTCTGTTGATAATTTAATTGGCACTTGTGTTGATGATTTTCATAAGCACCCTAATCATCAACGTGATTTATTAAAAAACCTAGATAAGCCCTATAAAGCCGAGCTACTGTTAGCAGGTGTCACTTTTACCTTGATTGCTTCACCTTGGATCAGTCAAGACGGAAAGCATTTAGGCACCATTGTTGAGTGGGAAGATAGAACCAATGAAGTTGCGCTTGAAAAAGAAATCGCTGAGCTTATTGGCGCTGCAGGTAATGGCGAATTAGATACAAGAGTAGCGGAAGATGGGAAGGAAGGGTTCTTTTTACGTTTGGCCCAAGGGTTAAATAGCTTAGTTAAAATAGTTGATGATGCCGTTGCCGACACTGGCAATATGCTCGATGCGATGGCAAGTGGTGATTTATCAAAACGTATTGAAAAAGAATACAAAGGTTCTTTTGATAAGCTTAAACGCGACGCAAATGCAACGGCAGATAAATTAACAGAAGTGATTAATCGCATTAATTCATCGGCAACGTTAGTAGCCAGTGGTGCAGAGGAAATCTCTCAAGGTAATGCTGATTTAAGCCAACGTACAGAAGAGCAAGCCTCGTCACTTGAAGAAACAGCGTCGAGCATGGAAGAGATGACTAGCACCGTTCGCCAAAATGCTGATAACGCAAAAGTGGCAAACGATTTAGCAGAAGAAACATGCGAAAAAGCAATTCAAGGTGGTGAGGTTGTAAATAGAGCAGTTACGAGCATGTCGGCAATTAATGAGTCGAGCAAAAAAATTGCAGATATTATCGGTGTAATAGACGAAATAGCGTTTCAAACGAATTTATTAGCGCTTAATGCCGCAGTGGAGGCAGCAAGAGCCGGTGAACAAGGTCGAGGCTTTGCGGTTGTTGCAGGTGAGGTTCGTAACTTAGCGCAGCGCTCTGCGGGCGCAGCGAAAGAAATTAAAGAGTTAATACGAGATAGTGTAGGCAAAGTAGCTGATGGCTCTCAATTAGTTAATGAGTCGGGCGCTACACTTAAAGAGATTGTTGTGTCGGTGCAAAGAGTGACGCAAATGATTTCTGATATTACAGAGGCATCTGAAGAACAAAGTGCAGGTATTGAACAAGTTAATAAAGCTATTTCTCAAATGGATGAAATGACGCAACAAAATGCCGCTCTAGTAGAGCAAGCCTCTGCTGCTGGTGANTGGCTGAGCAAGCTAATGAGATGCGCCGATTACTTAACTTTTTCTCAGTAGATCAGCAAGAGATGACAATGATGTCATCAACTATGCGAACCCCTGAAATATCTCATAAGCCGCAAAGTCGTTTTGTGAGTAATAAGCCAAGGGGTGATAACTTTGTAGACTCAGCTGATGAGTGGGAAGAGTTTTAATATTTAGCCTTGTTATGCCTCGTCTAATAAATAGTTACAGCGAGGCACTACTTGTTAGCGTTAGGTTTAATTGAGAGCGAACAATGAAAGAGTTTTTGTGTACCGACCGCGACTTTAAGGAAATTGCCAGTTTAGTTTACAGCGCATGTGGAATTGTATTAGGGGATCATAAGCGAGAGATGGTTTATTCACGCTTAGCAAGACGTATTAGGGAGCGTAAATTAACTGATTTTAAAGCTTACTTAGAGTATCTGAATAGTCATAAAGATCAGGAATTTGATGCCTTTATTAATGCAATAACAACGAACTTAACGTCTTTTTTTCGTGAAATACATCACTTTGAATTTATAAAAACTGAGCTTGTACCTGCTCTTTTAAAGGCAAATAAAAACAGTAAACGAGTAAGAATCTGGTCTGCAGGTTGCTCCACAGGGGAAGAGCCTTACAGTTTGGCGATGACTTTAAATAATGCATTTCCGAGCAATTGGGATGTAAAAATACTAGCAACCGATTTAGATTCTAATGTATTGGCAAAAGCACAAAAAGGTATTTACACCGCGGCGAATGTTAATGGCTTAGATGACGTGCAACTTAAGCGTTGGTTTTTAAAAAGTAAAGACGGTGAAAATTATAAAGTTAGAGATAAACTAAAAGAGTCTATTTCTTTCAAGCGTTTAAACTTATTGCAAGACTGGCCAATGAAAGGATCATTTGATCTTATTTTATGTCGTAATGTTGTTATTTACTTTGATAAAGAAACAAAAGATCAGCTTTTTAAGCGCTACACTAATATATTAAATGAACAAGGTTATTTGTTTTTAGGTCACTCAGAAAGTATGGGTAAAGAGCATTCACAATTCAAAAACTTAGGGAAAACTATGTACCAAAAGGGACAAAATGCACGCTGAGTTTAGGCCGGTATTACCTAACTTTGAACACATTAAACGATATTGGGATTCGGGCCGAGGTAGCGTTGTTGCTAAAGTACTTCCGGGTGAGTTTTATGTTTCTAAAAATAATGAACTAATCTCTACAGTTCTGGGTTCGTGTATTGCGGCTTGTGTATACGATGAAGTACTAGGAATTGGCGGGATGAATCACTTTATGTTACCAATTCAAAAGGGAGTAAAACTTAAAAATGCGCATAGTTTAAGTTGTCGCTACGGTAATTGGGCTATGGAGTATCTTATAAACGAAGTTTTAAAAAATGGCGCGTCTCGGTGTAACCTAAAAGTAAAACTTTTTGGCGGGGGGAAAATTATTAGTGCGATGACTGATATAGGGCTGGGTAATATTAGTTTTGCAGCAGCGTATATTAAAGAAGAGGCATTAAATCTAGTTGCCCATGATATGGGGGGGCCGTGGCCGCGAAAAATATTTTTTCACCCGAATACCGGTAAAGTTCACATGAAAAAACTTAAAAACCTACATAATAATACGATTGAAAAACGCGAAGTTCGTTACTTACAAAATCTTAAAAAGCAAGAAGTAGTAACCGATATAGAGCTGTTTTAGGAGTATGCATGATTAAAGTATTAATAATTGACGACTCCCCTTTAATTAGGCGTTTACTCACTGAAATATTACAACAAGCTAAAGACATTACAGTAGTGGGGAGCGCAGAGGACCCCTATGAAGCTCGCGAAATGATAAAAAAACTCAGTCCTGATGTATTAACGCTCGACGTAGAAATGCCAAAAATGGATGGTATTAGTTTTTTAAAAAACTTAATGCGATTAAGGCCAATGCCAGTAGTGATGATTTCAACACTGACACAAAAAGGCTCTCCTATCACACTAGAAGCACTCGAATTAGGGGCTGTTGATTTTATAGCTAAGCCCACTAATAACGTAAGAGAGCAATTGAGCCAATATGCATCACTTGTCCAACAAAAGGTGCGAATAGCTGCTGGAGCAAGAGTAAGAAGCTATAAAAAAACGGTCGTCACAAATGAGCCTATTAATACCCATTCTCAGTTTTTACTTAATAAAGTAATAGCGATAGGTGCTTCAACGGGGGGGACTGAGGCTATAAAAGAAGTGCTTATTAAAATGCCACAAAATTGCCCGCCAATTGTAATTACTCAGCATATTCCTCCTGTGTTTAGCGCTTCATTTGCTGAGCGAATGAACCGTACATGCACGATAAATGTGAAAGAAGCTGAACATGGCGATAAGCTTAGCGCGGGCTGGGCTTATATAGCACCGGGTGGGTTTCATTTAAGTATTAAAAAACGAGGTGTTAGCTTGTATTGCCAGCTTGATGATGGCGAGCCGGTGAACAGACATAAACCTGCGGTAGATGTGTTGTTTAACTCATTAGTTGAAACTGGGGCTAAAAACGTAGTTGCAGCCATACTAACAGGAATGGGGAGTGATGGCGCAAAAGGGTTGCTTGCACTAAAACAAAACGGAGCACATACCTTGGCTCAAGATGAGTATTCGTCTGTGGTATGGGGTATGCCTAAAGCAGCTGCTGAGCTAAATGCAGCTGACGAGATAGTTGCGCTGGATAAAATAACCCAGCGGCTTTTACATCAGGCTGTTAAGGTTTAGATGCTTCAATTACCCAAGGCTGCGAAAACCAAAAGTAATCACCAGGGCTTGAAATAGAAGGGGCCGTGCAATTAAAGCGAGAGCGCCCTTTATTAAGCACCTTTGGTGAGGTTATTTCGACAGTATTTTTAGTTATCCATTTTAAATCTGCTTGGCCTACGCTTGATACATAACAGGCAAATTGGCTCTTATGAAAATCACCCATCTTAAATTCCATTGTGAGCGTGGGTGGATTTTGCTGTGTAACGCTATCTTGATAAGTTAAATTGGTGATATTAAACGCGCGTGAGTTGAGCTTAGTAATAAGGGTTTCTAGTTTGCTGTAAAAGCCTGATGCAGGAAAACGCGGCAAGCGGCTAAAATTAGAATCTTTATTTACAGCGCCTGAGTGCTGGCCAATACCCACAAAACCAAGCTCTGTCACGAGTGCTTGCAGCTCGTTATTAAACTCACCATACGGGTATGCTAAGTATTTATAGTCGTGGCCTATTTCTTCTTTTATGCGCTTTTGAGAGTTAAGAATATCTTGCTTAATACGTGATTGCCATTGTGCATCGGTTTCGTTTTCAAGCTTAAGGTGTAAGTAATCATGTTGTCCGCTATGATTGGCTATTAATGCCCCTTTCTTAGATAATTCTTTGAGCTTATCCCACCCCATTACGTAACTCATACCTTCGTCTATTAATTTAGGATTTACGAAGATAGTGTACGGGTAGCCAAATTTTTCTAAAATAGGTGCGGCTTGTTCATAGTTATTGTTATAACCATCATCAAAGGTGATGGCGAGAGTTTTATCAGGTAAAGTTTCACCTTGTTGAAGCGCGCTAATTAACTCATTAAGAGGAATAACGTTAAAGTTGTGCTCTTTTAAATAGCTTAAATGCTCCGTAAATGTATTTGCGCTAACGCTCGTGACAGCGGGTAGGGTTTCACTAACATGATGATACTGTAAAATAACGGCTGCTTGAGCCCGCACAGATACACTAATGAGGATAAATAACACTAAATGAAACAATTTCTTATACATAATAAGGCACACCATAAAAGCTTGCTGTTGTTAGCGGGTCCGATGATACTATCAAATATCACAGTGCCGTTGTTAGGAATTGTTGATACTGCTGTAATTGGGCACTTAGGAAGCGCTCATTACTTAGCTGGAATTGCCCTTGGCTCTGCTGTTATATCTATTTTATTTTGGCTTGCTGGTTTTTTAAGAATGAGCACCACGGGACTCGTGGCACAAGCATACGGAAAAAACGATTTAACCCAACTTGCCGCTTTACTTAAACGAAGCCTATTGCTTGCAAGCGCAGTGGCCGTGCTATTAATTGTGTTATCCCCATTAATAAAGCACTCTATAGCTTACCTCTCCGCAGCCAATGGCGACGTACTTAACCAAGCTTATCAGTATTTTAGCATTCGTATTTTTAGTGCTCCAGCAGCATTATGTAATTTAGTGTTACTGGGGTGGATGCTTGGTGTGCATTATGGTCGAGGTCCATTTTATTTATTACTCGTCACTAATATCGTTAATATAGTGCTCGATATTTATTTTGTTGTTTATTTAGATTGGGCAGTTGCAGGCGCTGCATGGGCGTCACTTATTGCTGACTATACTGCACTAGTATTTGCACTGTTTTTGGTGGCTAAACTAGCTAAAAAACAAGACATTGATCTAAATGTACCGAATTGGTTGAGTATTAGCAAAATGGCTGAATTATTGAGTTTGAATAGAGATATATTTATTCGCTCTTTAATACTGCAATTATGCTTTAGTTTTATGACATTTTACGCGGCGCGTATAGGCGAAACCACATTAGCTGCTAATGCTGTCTTACTTAACTTTTTAATGTTGGTGAGCTTTGCTCTTGATGGCGTTGCTTACGCCTCTGAGGCAAAAGTAGGGCAAGCTAAAGGCCAAGGAAGTGTTAAGAATATAGAGCTGTGGGTTAAAATAAGCGTATTTTGGGGGATGCTTTTTGGTGTGTTATATAGCCTATTTTTTGCATTATTTGGCAACACCATAATCAAGCTTTTAACCAATGTGCCAGAGGTTATTCAAGAGGCAACGCATTATTTACCATGGATAATAGTATTACCAATTTTGGCCATGAGCTGCTTTTTGTTTGATGGTGTTTTTGTAGGACTTACGCGAGCAAAGAACATGCGTAACAGTATGATACTTTCAGCTGGAGTTGGCTTTTTTGGTGTGTTTTGGGTGTTTATAGACTTGCAAAATAACGGGTTATGGCTGGCTATGAGCTGTTTTATGTTAATGCGCGGGGTTACATTAATAATTAAATATCACCTCTTAAAAATAAATAATCAGCTATTAGATTAAATAAATGGTTTATTTCCAGAGATCGGGGTCGTGGTGTTTAGGGCCCATATCTTTTAAAACTTGTGAAAAACGATTGGCAAAAATACCGCAGTAGCCCCAACCGGCAAAAAATAATGCGGGGAGTAAAATTATAACGCCAATTATTTGTAAGCTGTAGTGGGTGTAATACCCAATAGATATGAATATCACGGCTAGCACAAACAGTGCTAAGCCGCGAAAAAAGCGCTTTAAGCTCAGCTTAGGATTGCTCCCTAAGCGATAGATAAGCTGCTTTAGCATTTACAAGGCCTAATAGTAAGAGTGATCGCCCGCTTCGTGTTCTGTTATATCAGCAACACCGGTGATTTCTTCAAACTTAGCTATCATTTCTTTTTCAATGCCTTCTTTTAGTGTTACATCGATCATAGAGCAACCGTTACAACCACCACCAAACTGAAGTATAGCTATACCTGCAGCTGTAATCTCAACAAGGCTTACTTGACCACCGTGGTTAGCAAGTTGTGGATTTACTTCGGTTTCTAGCATGTGTTGTACACGTTCATTTAACGATGCATCGTCACCTATTTTACGCGCCTTTGCATTTGGTGCTTTTAGCGTCAACTGAGTACCCATTTTGTCGGTAACAAAATCGATTTCAGCTTCTTCTAAAAATGGCGCACTTTCTGCATCTACTACGGCATCAAAACCGTTAAAGTTTAGGCGAATATCGCTCGCTTCTACAGCGTCTTCTGGACAATAAGACACACCACATTCCGCTTGTGATGAACCAGGGTTTACAACAAACACACGAATATTGGTTTGTTGTGATTGATCTGCTAATAGTTTAGCAAAATGCGCTTGCGCTGTTTCGGAAATAGAAATCATAAAACCATCTATACTTGACTAAATTACTCGGATAATGCGTATCATACTCCGCTCATCGTGTTGCGGCTAGTGTTGAGCGTAAAAAGTTGGCATCTATTTTAAGCAATGGTAGCGTGCAAACAACGAACATTTTTTGAGTGATTTATATGCGTTTGGTATTAACATTAATGGTGGTGTTGCTTAGCTTTTCAAGTGTAGCTAAGCCACTTTCGTATTATTTTGAACAAGATGTAAAATTTGACCCTTCAATTCCTACCCCTGAGCAAGTACTCGGTTACGAAGTAGGAGAGTGGCATGTGAGGCACGATCAGCTCGTACGTTATATGGAAATACTTGCTGATAAAAGCGACCGTATAAATTTTGAAGTGATTGGCCGCACACATGAACAACGCCCCCTTGTCATGCTAACAATTACAGCAGCTGATAAGTTATCAAGCATAGAGCAGACACGCCAAGCTCACTTAGCACGCTTAAGTAACGATGGATCAGATGCTAATTCTACAAAGCAGCCTGCCGTTGTATGGATGGGGTATAGTGTGCATGGTAATGAGTCATCAGGTAGTAACTCATCTTTGCTGGTGGCATATTACTTAGCTGCTGCACAAGGTGCTGAAATAGATGAGCTATTAAACAACACGGTTATTTTACTCGACCCTTCGCTTAATCCTGACGGACTTGCTCGTTTTGCTAACTGGGCCAACAGTAACCGAGGTATGAACTTATCAAGCGACCCTAAAACCCGTGAACATGTTGAAAACTGGCCAAGTAGTCGTACCAATCATTACTGGTTTGATTTAAATCGTGACTGGTTATTACTACAACATCCTGAATCGCGCGCGCGTATTGCTAAATTTCATCAGTGGAAACCAAATGTTTTAACCGATTTTCATGAAATGGGACCAAACAGCAGTTACTTTTTTCAGCCAGGTATCTCTAGTCGTAAGCATCCTATAACACCGGATGAAAATGTAACGTTAACTAAAGCGATTGCTAACTATCACGCAAAAACGTTAGATGAAAACAACGCACTGTACTTTACCGAAGAAAGCTTTGACGACTTCTATTACGGTAAAGGTTCAACCTATCCCGATGTAAATGGTGGTGTAGGTATTTTATTTGAGCAAGCAAGTTCTCGCGGGCATATCCAAGACACCATAAATGGACCTTTGAGCTTTCCCTTTACTATTAAAAATCAACTATTAACGAGTTTATCTACCTTTAAAGCCGCTGTTGATAACCGCCAAGCATTACTTGATTACCAAGCTAAGTTTTATAATCAAGCTACTGATTTAGCCAGTGATGAAAGCTTTGAAGGTTATGTAATTGAGGGCGCGGATGACAACACTCGTATTAAAGATTTTTTAGGGTTGTTAAAACAGCATCAAATAGATGCTTTTTCGCTTACTAAATCACTCAAGGCAAATGGCAACAACTATACAACCAATAGCTACTTTGTGCCCTTAGCCCAGCCACAGTACCGCCTAATAAAAGCTATTTTTAGCGAGCAAAAAAACTTTGCTGATAACACCTTTTATGACGTATCTGGCTGGACTTTAGCGCATGCGTTTAACTTACCTTTTGCAAAAGTAAAAAGCAGTTGGGGTTTAGAGGTTGCAAGTAAACCGTGGCAAAAAGCGGTAAAACCTTCTTTTGCTTCACTTGAGCAAGGCTATGCGTTTGGCTTTTCGTGGGATGATTACCTAGCACCTAAAATGCTAAACAGCCTGTTAAAGCAAGGTATTAAAGCGCGTGTAGCGCTAAGCCCATTAACAGCCAAATCAAACTCAAGTGAAGTAAGCTTTGATGCTGGTAGTATTATTGTGCCAGCAGGCTTACAAACGAATAATGATTGGGTGGGAATATTAAATAAAGCACAAAACGAGTTTGGAATTGCAATCAAGCCTATTAACTCAGGGCTTACAAGCAAAGGAGCCGATTTAGGGTCTCGTACAATGGCGGNGGTTGTTAGCGAGCCAAAAGTATTATTGGTAGGTGGTAAAGGTGTAAGCCAGTACGAAGCTGGCGAAGTATGGTATTACCTCGATCGCTTTGTAGGTGTTGCGCCAACAATTGTTGAAATGGAGCGTTTAAACTCTATTGAACTCAGTAATTACAGCCATATAGTACTTGCTCATGGTAACTACAATAGCTTATCTGATACCGACAAAGTGGCTATAAAAAGCTGGGTAAGAAAAGGCGGCGTTATTTGGGGCCATAAAGGCGGTGCTAAATTTTTAGCTGATCAGCAATTACTCAAAGCAAGCTATCTATCACGACAAGATGTAGCGAGTGCATTTAAAACGACAGGTTTAAGTTATGGCGATAAGGACCATTTAGCAGGACGTCAACGCATTGCAGGAGCTATTTTTAATACTAATGTAGATTTAACTCACCCACTTACATTTTCACTTAAACGCAATACATTGCCCGTATTCAAAAACAGTACTTGGTTGCTAGAAGCTTCCGATGCGCCATTCGTAAATGTACTTACCTATACTAAAAAGCCATTGTTAGCGGGTTTTACCGATGCTGTTAATGTTGAGCAAGTTGCTGGTGGTGCTGGCTTAATTGCGCACTCATACGGGCGAGGTACAGTGATAGGTATGACCGACGACCCTGTATTTAGAGGTTACTGGTATGGGACTAGTCGACTACTAAGCAACGCTTTATTTTTTGGCCATACGTTTCGTGCAAATGGCGAATAATACCAATTAGCTTAATTAAGTAATCTATTTTGAGGATGGAAAAACGTGTTGATAGCTAGGCAAAAAATTCGCTAATTAGTTGTTCTCGGCAATTGCTCCTGGATTGCTCTACCTTCTGCATCCATGCAGTCGTAAATGAGAATTTTTTAACACAGGTAGCGACACGTTTAGCCCCGCAAAATGATTAAGTATTATTGCGGATTGGTTTAATACTTTTTAATAATTAAATAGGCGTTAAGCAAGTTGTAAAAGCCCACACTTGTTTAGCGCCTGCTTGTTTTAGTGCACTAGTAGCTGCGTTTAATGTTGCCCCTGTCGTCATCACATCATCAACAATAGCGACTGTTTTACCTGCCATGTCTTGTGTACAAATAAAGGCATTTTTTAAGTTTCTTATACGCTTTGCTTTGGATAGCTCCGACTGAGCTTGTGTTTTTTTATCGCGAATAAGAACATTACTTAGTGGGGCGTAATTAGCTAAACAGGGTTGCCATACTTGGCTTACCTGATTAAATCCGCGAGTAATAAAGCGGCTTTTATGAAGAGGTAAAATAATAAAGGTATCTGGCAAATTAGGGCTTTGCTCAAAAAACTGCGTTAACTGTTTTTGTATAATTTGCTGCAATGCCTTTTTATAATGAATTTGATTATTAAATTTTAGCCTTTTAAGCCAATGCTCAAAGGGAGGTTGATAAAAAGCGCATGCAAATAATTTATCAAACTCGCAATTAGGAAACATCTCGATAATATCAGGTCGATGCAATAAGCTCGTATGCTTACTAAAATCAAACAATGGTAAATCTTCAAGGCAATAATCACATAGCCCTAAAGAGGTCGTAATCGAGTTTTGACACTGCACGCAATAAGAGGGAAATAACCAATTTAAAACGGCTTGTTTCACAGACTCGCTCCTTGCATTGCAATCGCCTTTCTAAACGTTATGATGAGCCTAAGTTTGGTAAAGGTTAGGCAAATATGCAAAATGAGTTAGTGTTATTACATGGTTGGGGAATGAATCAGGGCGTATGGCAGTTAGTACAGCCAGAACTTGAGTTTTTATATTCAGGAAATGTACGTAGCCTTGACCTACCTGGGTTTGGTAATAGCGATGTGTGCCCAAGCCCTTATACTTTGCATGATGCAGCAGAAATTTTAAGTAAGCAATTAAAGCCAAAGAGCATTTTAATGGGATGGTCGTTAGGTGGATTATTTGCACTTTATATTGCGAAGCATTGGCCTGAAAAGGTATCTAAAGTTATTTTAATAGCATCGACTCCTTTTTTTGCAGAGGCAGATAATTGGCCTGGAATAAAAGCGAATGTATTGGCGCAGTTTAAAGAGCAATTAGTTAATCATCGAGAAAAAACAATAGAGCGCTTTTTAGCTATTCAAGCAATGGGTAGCGAGTCGGCGCGTGATGATATAAAGCAGCTTAAACAATTACTAAATCAGTACAGCGCACCCCAAAGCGATGCCCTGAGTGCTGGTTTAGATATTTTACAAAACGACGATTTACGTGACTTATTTACTCATTGCCCAGTCCCTATTAGAGGAGTATTTGGCCGCCTTGATGCTTTAGTACCTTATAAAGCTATTAGCAAAATGTCAGCACTAAATGCTGAGTTTGAATATGAAGTACTAGATAAAGCGTCCCATGCACCATTTATTTCTCATAAAAGTGAGTTCTTATCTGTCGTTAAATCAATGCTTTAAAATAGAGCTAAAAATAGCGCTGTTTAAAGCTTTATTTTGAGCAGAACCTGAGCGATAATTAAACAATGTTTATTTGGTGGAGGTTTTAATATGCCAATCGGATCAGTATTTAATAGTGGTATAGAAGGGTTTAACCGAGCTAGCCAAGGTATTGAAAAAGCCAGTGCTGAGATTAACCGTGCCAGTATAGAACAACAAGATGACGCGCAATTAGCGCAGCAACGTCAGCTTACGGCAGCACGCCCTGAAGAAGCGATTACTGCACCAGTAGCACAACCAGCTCGTGTTGATGAAGCGCTTGTTAACTTAAAAGTTGAAGAGTTTAATGCCAAGGCAAATACGCAATCAATTCAAACGGCCGATGATGTACTTGGCACGTTAATCGATATTAAAGTTTAGTATTATGAATATTGTCACGCCATTTCCGTCTATTAATATAAACACCGCAAATGTTTATACGGAAACCGCACGGCGTGACAACCAACTACGCGAAGTTATTCCGGCTCCCGCATCTAGTAGCGCAAGCAACACAGAAACCAAAGCGCAAAGTGATGCTGAAAAAGCAAAATTGCCAGGCAGTAGCGATGGTGCGACGTATAACGCAACGGGAAAAATAGCAGACGAAAAGTCAGTTCAGCAGCGCGATGGAAACCCAGAAAATCCAGAGGGCACTGAGCAAGAAAGTGAAGCAATCGAGAAAAAAGAATCTGAGCAAGAAGAGCTGCAATTAGAACAAGAACAACAACAAATTACAGAGCTAAAAGCACGGGATACTGAAGTACGAATACACGAACAAGCACACGCTTCTGTGGGCGGGCAATATGCTGGCTCGCCAAGCTATGAATATCAACGTGGCCCAGATGGTACTAACTACGCAGTTGGCGGAGAAGTACAAATAGATGTATCAGAAATTCCGGGTGACCCGCAAGCGACTATAGACAAAATGCAAACGGTACGC
>NZ_AUTI01000376.1:0-14655 GCF_000497995.1 Pseudoalteromonas sp. TB25 | reverse complement strand
TTACAACCGCAGCAACCGATGTTGCTGGTAAAGCACTTTGCTGTGTTGATGAGGTGTTAGCGGTCGCGCTACAACCTGCAAGCATGACACTTGAGGCAACAGCTAAGGCCACTAACGTTTTAGATGAAGAAAAATTAAAAATCATAGTGCTTCTATACGGTTATTATAATTAAGCCGTATTTAAGCAGAAGCACTTAAGTTATTGCAATTTTTTTAGATAAATAGCCATTAAACAGGGTAAAGCTCAGTTTACTAGCGCTTCTCTTGTTAACAGGCGTTATTCAATTACCAAATCAAGCCACACCAGTCGGTGATCGCTCGATGCGTTTCTATCTTTAATTAAGCGATACACACTACTCGTTTTAGTAGGCCAAAACACCCCACCGTCCTTAATTTTTAAGCCATAGTTTGACGGTAAAACGTAATCAACACGGGCTTGCCAATTAGCACTGTAATTTTGTGCATAAGGCACATCATACTGCTCTTTAGCACCTTCACTTTTTGGAACAAAGTGAGCATTTATTAATGGGTTTTTAAGTAATTGGTCGGTGGTATTTGTACGGGCTTTGTCCCCCTCAGGGGCTGCATTTAAATCGCCTAAAATAACAAAACGAGAGTGAACTTTTAAACCGCCCTTTTCGCCTTTATCGTCATAAATATACTTAGCATTTGAAACGTAATCGGCAATTAATCTTACTTCATCGTGGTTACGCTTGCCGTTTCTATCCTCTTCACCGTCAAATACAGGCGGTGTTGGGTGAGATGCAATAACATGAATTGTTTTATCATTAATGCTGATAGGTAAATCCCAAAACGATTTAGAACTGAGCCTAAGTGCTTGCCATTCTTGTGCGTTATACCAGTTTTCACCTGTTTTAGGCATTACAGGCATTACAGGCATTTGTGCATTTGGCATGTCTTTATATTTAAAGGTTTGAAGGGTTCTTACTTTATCAAAATTAATTGGGTATTTTGACAAAATAGCCATGCCATAATGCCCTTCAAAAAAGCCAAAGCCTTGTGCATCGCCCATCACGCCATTTTTTTTGCCATCGTTATCTAAATCAAACTCGGTAGCTAGGCCTGTATTTACTGGTGCAATATAAGAGTAAGGGTAGTTAATAGCGGCTTGTTTTTGCTGACCTACATTTAAATAATGCTGATTAAAGTATTCAATGCCTTGCTCTTTTGGGATGTAATCAAATTCGTTAAGTAAAATAATATCAGGGCGAACACGCTGAATAATTTCCGCTATGTTCTTAATTTGCTGGTGGTTAGCTTTAAGTGCATTAACTAAAGCATCACTTTTAACTTGCTCACCTTTAGGCGTGTGATTAGTTGCATCCATACTTACATTAAAAGTTGCAACACGAAGAGATTCCGATGCAAATGTATTTAAGCTAAATAATGCAGTAATGGCTAGCACACCAGATATTGTTTTTAGTTTCATTGTTTTACTTCACAAATTTAAAATTAGACTTTAACAGTATTACATATTCAAAGCCCATTTTTATGACAAAAAAATACCGGCTTAAGCCGGTATTTATATAAAGGTATGATAACTATTCACTGAGCACTAAATTGGCAGCTGCTTTTAAAATACCAGGATAATCTTGCTCTGGTAGGTACTCTGTAAGTTCACCAAGTTTGTCTGCAAGCTCACTCATATTAACAGCTGATACATTAATATGGCCCATTTTACGACCTGGTTTTGCAGTTTTACCGTACCAATGGCTCGTTACATCAACCGTTTTTAATACTTCACTTGGAATACTTGGTTGGCCTAATACGTTTATCATCGCGGTAATGTGTTTAAGCTCTGTATTACCAAGCGGTAAGCCTGCAACAGCGCGCATGTGGTTTTCAAACTGCGAGCAATGGCAACCTTGTTGCGTCCAATGGCCTGAGTTATGTACGCGCGGTGCAATTTCGTTAACGAGTAACGTGCCATGTACATCAAAAAACTCAATAGCTAACACGCCAACGTAGTTAAGCTCATTTGCTATTTTTGTAAATGCATCGTTTGCTTGCGCTTCAACACTTTGATTATTTTTACCAGCAATAGAAAGCGTTAACACACCATTAGTGTGCTCGTTTTCTGTTAGCGGATATATAGCAACATTACCGTGTTTGTCGCGCGCACCAATGATAGATACTTCACGATCAAACGGGATCATTTTTTCAGCAATAATCGTATGTGGCGCAAGCTCGGTGCCTGATGCAATAAAATCAGCCATTTGTGACCAAATTTCGTCTATTTGATCATCCGATTTTAAACGCCATTGGCCTTTTCCGTCGTAACCCGCTTGGCATGTTTTAATTACAAGAGGTTTACCTAGAGTTTTAACGGCAAGTTCTAAATGCGCTTTTTCAGTAATTAATTGGTACGGCGCACAAGTTACGTTTGTTTTATCAAGCAATGCCTTTTCAAGCGAGCGATCGCCACCGGTTTTAATAGCGGCTTTTCCTGGGTAAAACTTATTACTGTTACAGCAAAGTGTTAGTACGTCATCAGGAATGTGTTCAAACTCGGCAGTAATGGCATCAGCGTTTGATATTGCTTGCTCAAGCGACGTGTTATAAATGTCACCAGTTAGCGGGTGCATAATTTGTTTACTGCCTACATCGTATGCAACAACGTTTAAATTAAGCGGCGCGCCTGCAAGGCTCATCATACGTGCAAGTTGCCCTGCACCTAATATTAAAATATTCATTATTACTCTGCAGGGTTTGGATTAGCTAATATAGTGTCGGTTTGAGCTTTACGAAACGCTTCAATTTTTGCAAAAATTTCTGGATTTTGACATCCTAAAATTTGTGCAGCTAATAAACCCGCGTTTGCTGCGCCCGGCTCACCAATTGCAAGCGTACCTACCGCAACGCCTTTAGGCATTTGGCAAATAGATAAAAGTGAATCAACACCATTTAATGCTTTTGATTTTACAGGTACGCCAAGTACAGGAAGCGACGTAAAAGCAGCTGCCATACCAGGTAAATGCGCTGCGCCGCCAGCACCAGCAATAATAACTTTAATACCACGTTCTGCGGCTGAACTTGCGTAATCAGCAAGTAATTGAGGAGTGCGGTGTGCAGACACGACTTTGGTTTCGTACTTAATGCCAAAATGCTCTAGCATAAGTGCTGCATGTTCCATGGTTGGCCAATCTGATTTAGAACCCATAATAATGCCAACAGTCATAAATACTCCTCAGTAATGTATTTTAAAAATAGCGGACTTATGTCCGGTTTTAGGCGGGTATTATACCCAAACCAAGTTTAATTGCGACTCACAAAAACAAAAAAAGCCATGTTTAAACATGGCTTTTTAGAGTTAACGGGTAAATAGCTAATTAAGCTTCTTTACTCGCTAGGTATTCTGCGTAGTTGCCTCTAAAGTCGATAACTTTACCGTCTTTAATTTCCCAAATTCGGGTTGCAACCGATGATACAAACTGACGGTCGTGGGAAACAAACATCAATGTGCCCTCGTAAGCTTCAAGGGCTAAGTTAAGCGCTTCAATTGATTCCATATCCATGTGGTTAGTTGGCTCATCCATTAACAATATGTTTGGCTTATGCATCATAATTTTACCAAACAACATGCGGCCTTGCTCACCACCTGAAATTACTTTAACTGATTTTTTAATATCGTTTTGAGAGAATAACATACGGCCTAAGAAGCTACGAACCACTTGCTCGTCGTCGCCTTCTTGTTGCCATTGCTCCATCCACTGAAACAAGTTCATGTCGGTTGCAAACTCATCAGCGTGATCTTGCGCGTAGTAACCAATATTCGCGTTTTCTGAGAACTTAAACTCACCAGCTTTAGGGGCTAAGCGCCCTGCTAATGTATTAAGTAATGTTGTTTTACCAACACCATTTTCACCAATAATAGCAATACGTTCGCCAACTTCTACTAAACCTTCAAGTCCAGAAAACAACGTATTGTCGTCAAAACCTTGTGTTAAGTTTGTCATTTCAAGTGCGTTTCTGAATAACTGCTTTTCTTGATCAAAACGGATAAACGGCGTTTGGCGTGAAGATGCTTTAACTTCGTCTAATTGGATTTTGTCGATACGTTTAGCGCGCGATGTTGCTTGCTTAGCTTTAGATGCGTTAGCAGAGAAACGAGATACAAACTGTTGAAGTTCAGCAATTTGGTTTTTCTTTTTCGCATTTTCGTTAAGTAATTGCTCACGTGCTTGCGTTGCTGCAAACATGTATTCGTCATAATTACCTGGGTAAATACGAAGCTCGCCGTAGTCAATGTCGGCCATGTGTGTACACACAGAGTTTAAAAAGTGACGGTCATGCGAGATGATTATCATGGTACAGTCGCGCTGATTTAACACGTCTTCTAACCACTTGATGGTGTAAATATCCAAGTTATTAGTAGGCTCATCAAGTAGCATAATGTCTGGGTCTGAAAACAATACCTGTGCAAGTAGCACGCGCAGCTTAAAACCCGGTGCAATTTCTGACATTGGGCCAAAGTGTTGGTCAGTGCCAATACCTACACCTAATAAAAGCTCACCTGCTTTAGATTCCGCAGAGTAACCATCCATTTCAGCAAATTCAGTTTCAAGATCGGCTACTTTCATACCGTCTTCTTCACTCATTTCAGGTAAAGAGTAAATACGGTCACGTTCTTGTTTGATTTCCCACAGCTCTTTGTGGCCCATAATTACGGTATCGATTACTGAGTATTCTTCGTAGGCAAACTGATCTTGATTAAGTTTAGCAACGCGTTCGTTAGGATCAGTACTTACATTACCTGAAGACGCTTCAAGCTCACCACTTAAAATTTTCATAAATGTTGATTTACCACAACCATTTGCACCGATTAAACCGTAACGGTTACCATCGCCAAATTTTGCTGAGATATTTTCAAATAATGGTTTAGCACCAAATTGCATGGTGACATTAGCTGTACTAATAATAGCGCTACCCTCCAAAGGAGTAATGATGTATTTAAATTGCGCGCAGTTTAAACCAAAATGGCCTGTTTTTCTATGAAAGTTTAAAAGCAAACCACTGCGTTTTAGCCATTTATTATGGCTATGTAGTTAGTAGTAAAAATAACGGATTAGATTTAATGGTTTCGTTAATTTTTATTCAACTTATTCTAATTAAAATCCATAAAGTATGTTTTATAAACAGGCATAAGAGATTAGAAATTACGATACAAATTAGAGTAAAAACACTTTTAACGTGTTTGTGTGTCTACTTAACTCATTTTTGTTCACCCTGTAATAATAAAAAGTTATATTTATAAAAATAAAGTACTTTTAGGGCTTTTACACTAGTTACTACTTTTTAACCAAGATGAAATTAATTCAAATTACAATTTTTATACATCGCTAATTTCTCATCCTATTTACCTATCAAATCATTAAAAACATAAACTTTTGCAACACCTGAAAAACAAAATTAACCTTTAGTGAATATCCGTTAAGTTTAACGGTTAATTTTATTGAGTATTTTTCACTTTTGAGCCGTTTATTGCTTTGTTAGTCTTCGAATCTGAATTTTTACCTACGTAAAAAATTGACCAATTTACACAGGGCAACACACAAGATGAGCAAAAAATTAGCGACGCTTATTAGCGCAAGTATTGTATTCGCACCCGCTGTTTCGGCAGTAGAATTATACAAAGATGACAAAAATACTGTTGAAGTTGGTGGATATCTTGATGTGCGTGTTATTAATACACAAAACGAAACCGAAGTTGTTAATGGTACTTCGCGCATTAACTTTGGATTTACCCGAAAGCTTAAGAAAGACTGGACCGCACTCGCACTCGTAGAATGGGGTGTAAAACCTGTTGGCAGCAGCGATATTATTTATAACAATCGTTTTGAGTCTATCCAGGATGAGTTTTTGTATAACCGTTTAGGTTACGCAGGGCTTTCGCACGAAAAGTACGGGCAACTAACTATTGGTAAACAATGGGGTGCATGGTACGACGTAGTTTACGGCACAAATAATAGCTTTGTATGGGATGGTAATGCGGCTGGTGTTTACACCTATAACAAAGACGATGGCGCTGTTAATGGCACTGGCCGTGGAGATAAATTAGTGCAGTACCGCAATAGCTATAACGATTTTAGTTTTGCAGTACAAGCGCAGCTTAAAAACAGCGAATTTTATACCTGTGACGTCACCGACATTTCAGAAGAAGAATGTGAAGCACTTTGGAACTCTGGCGATAGTGCAGCCCAAGAAGTTGAATTTAATTACACATTTGGGGCGTCTGTAACTTATACCCCAACTGACATGCTAACACTTACAGCAGGTGTTAACCGTGGTGAGTTTGATTTAACGTTTGGCGATGGTTCTACTCGCAATGTTGAAGATTTAATTTATGGTGCAGGTATTATGTGGGGCAACATTGATGAGCCCGGCCTATACGTTGCAGCCAACGTAAATAAAAACAAAAACCACGACACAGATAACATCGGTCGCTTAATTAAAGACGCAATCGGTGTAGAAACATTTGCATCTTACCGCTTTGATAACGATTTTCGCCCTTTTATTGCCTACAACGTGTTTGATGCCGGTGATGATTACGTAATTCAGCCAAACTTTAACGCCGACCCAGACGATATATTTAAACGTCAGTTTGCTGTTATTGGCCTTCACTACTTAATTGACGAAGACACTATTGCCTACGTAGAAGCACGTAAAGACTTTAGCGACTTTGAAAGCGATAACGACGATCAACAAGCACAAATGGAACAGTCGGAAGATGACGGTATAGCATTTGGTTTTAGATATAAGTTTTAAATATAAGTTTATAAAACGACTACAACTTCCCTAAGCACAACCCTTTTAGCCCTTTTAACTTTTTTAACTGGGCTTTTTTTTATTCCGCCATACTTTTTTCAATACTCAATTTTGCATTTAAGGCTATTTCAAAAAAGGCATTAACAGCCGCATTGGTATCTGCTTTTTTAATTTGTAATAGCACCATTCACGATGCCCCTATTTTTTTACGTTTACCGTTTTTCTGCTCATTACAATGAGCGGGGAAAACTTTAATTAAGCACTCATAGTCCACACTCGGCATTTATATTTTTAGTGGATGTAGTTATCGCAGGCTTTATTATTTTGATTACTTTTTTCTAATTTGACTCTATTGCTAAGTTTAGCGTTATAGTAATATTTAGTATGATGTGTTCTTTTGCTGTAAAGCCACCAGCCAATTTATATTAACTGCATTAAGAGTATATAAGATGGTGAAACTATATTGAACTTGCAAAGTACTGACACTGCTTTTTACTGATCACAAAGGCGAAAGGCTGATTAAAAGCAGTAACAAATAGATGTGTATATGCTCATGGGTACTGACGGTATTCTAATTTAATAGTTGTGAACTGTATATAAAAACAGTATGTGTAATTACTGTGCAAAAATAATTTAAACCAACCTTTCTTTGTAAGTCGTTAATAATAAAGCTGATTCGTTGTCATAAATAGATAAAACAACGATAACTGTATATGTATACAGTTATCACTTAAACCTATCTAACCTACTTTTTAATAAACGTACTATAACCAGCTAATGCCTTAGCCACACTAATTGATGGATTATCTGAATGCTCAGCACCTTTGTTTCTAGCACTTTGCCACACAAGGTTATTGTTAGGGTTGGCTGTTAAAGCGGCCTCTAAATTACTAAACGCTTTTAACATTAGCGGATGCTCTGCCCCGCCCACCGAGAGATATAAATAAGTAGACGACTTAACTTTGTTATTTTGAGCACTTAAAAACGCTTCTAAATTATTAACTACGGTCATATCGTCATACCAAGCCGCTGGGCTAAAAGCAAAATAGCCATTAAACAATTCAGGCTTTGTATGCAGTGTATAAAGTACAAAGCTACCACCTGCCGAAAAACCACTTAATACACGGTTATTACTAAGCTTATATTTTACCGATAAATACGGAAGTAACTCAGTTTCAATAAACGCTAAAAACTTGTCGGCTTCACCATTTGGTTCAATAAGTGTTTCATGCTCTGGACGCGCTTGTGTATTTACATCTTGGCGGGCATAAGGAGGTACTAAATCGCGATTACGTGTATCAGTAAAAAATAAATTAGGAATAGACACCAATATAGCCTTATCCCCTTTTTCGCTTTTAGCTTGTTTTGTAAGTGCTTTATCCCATGTATCTAAATTAAAGTTACCATCGGTTTTAATAATTAACGGATACGCTTTTTTAGGATTGTAATTAGTCGGTAATCTTATAAACACTTTGCGCGACTCATTAAGCACGCTTGAGTTAATTGTTACATCTGTATAGGCCGATACATAATGGTTGTAATAACGTATCGCTAAAATACCAATAGCAAAAATGACTACGGCCAAACTTAAATTAATAATATAGTGTTTTGTTATTTTTATTGCCATACGGCATTCCTTTCAATGTTTAGGAGTTATTTAACCAAGCTTAACCCATTGTTTTATTTCAAGTGCGGTCATAATAAGCTCAACCGAAAACGCGGCTAAAATCATCCCCATCACACGCGTTAAAATAGACGCGCCGCCAATACCAATTAACTTAATTATTTTACCCGAAAGCAGCAACAGTATTAATGTAATACCCAACACACCAATTGTAACAAGCGCTGTGCCTATTTGAGTAGTAATTGGGTGTATATGGTTATCGGTAAGTAGTATTACCGCCAAAATAGCGCCAGGAGTCGCCGTTGCAGGTATAGCAAGCGGAAACACGGCTATATCGTGATCGGGGTCTTGTTTGGCTTTATTAGAATCGTTTCCAAAAATCATTTGTAGGCCAAACAAAAACAATATAATTCCGCCCCCTAACTGAAACGATACCAACCTAATTCCCATCTCATTAAGTATTAGTTGCCCTATTAAAATAGACCCTAATAATACGCCCCCAGCATAAAGCACCGTTTTAAATGCAGTTTTACGACGTTGTTGATCAGTTAAATGAGAAGTAAGCGCAGCAAACAGCGCCATTGTGCCTATAGGGTCAATGGTCGCCCAAATTACAAGCGCATCTTGAGAGAGTTTTTCTAGCATATAAAATCCTTGTTAAGCGTAAATGTTTAATAAAACACGGGTAACAAATTCATTTGCTTACGCTTAACTATAATAGAAAGCCGCTATTTTTTGTATTTTATTTACTGAGCTTTAAGGATTGAGGATTGAAAAAAGGTAAGCACTTATAATTGCCGTCTTGAGTTAAAGTGATTTATGCCAAATAGAATTTTCTCTTAAACTAAACCCTAGTTTCATAAGTAAATTATGACAACGTGCATTATGTGCGCTCACCTCAGCCGACAAATGTTTAAGCGCAATATGCTTAACTAGAGTTTCAATAAAACCGGTCACCACTTCAAACATTACGCCCTTATCCCAAAAGTCAGGATGCAGCTCAAATCCTATAAACGCACTACTTTTACACGGGGTTACATTATAAAGCCCACAAGTACCCATTAACTTTCCAGATATATTATGTTCAATTGCAACTCGAATTACTTCACCTTCGTAATATGCACTAATATCATCTTGTATTAATTGCTTGATTTGCGTTTTGCTAAGTGGTGTTTCGTAGTCGTTAAATTCTGACACGTGCGGGTGATTTAAAATATTAAATAAACACGCTGCGTGTTTGTGGGTAACTAAACGCAGCGTAACGCGCTCAAGCTTTGTGGTGTTAAACATTTTATTTAAGTGGTTAGTTAAATTAGCTCTTTATGGGCACGCATTATTAACTTACCATACCCTATTAACAAGCATTATCTTTAAAGCAAAAAGAGTAAGAGAACGTAATGAGTGACGATTTTAAAGTAATACAACCCACTACCACAGTATATTGCCCAAAGCGCGGCGAAGGCTGGACCTTAACAGGCATTACTAATATTAACGAGTTTACCTCAGTAATGTTTGACGGCACACGCTATACGCTTCCAGCACGCGAAATAGTAGAAGAACTTCTTCCTAACCAATTAGCGCGTGAGCAAAATAGCTAACCAAACACATACACAGTAAAAAGGCTGCAATTTTGCAGCCTACTATCTAATTAACGAGTTAAAATGCATCGTCTTCGCTGTAAACATTAACGTTTAGCTCGTCATCATTTTCAAATACCACAAACGAAATAGGCTTACAGCACACTTGGCAGTCTTCTATGTATTGCTCATCAATATCTGCTGCATCAAGTAATACTTCTATACTTTCTCCACAATAAGGGCAGCTTATTGATGTTTCTGTTAACTGGTTCATTTATCACCTGCTAATTTATATCACGGATGTTGTCACTTTAATGAACACGTAAGCATAATTCAACACCCCATTAAATAACGCATACTTGGCTAACCCAATTAAACCGTGCTACTAACTTAAATAGTGATCTTGTTACTAGCCTTATCCCTATAAAACTTGTCAAAGTGCAATATTTTTCACCATAGATAAGTTGGCCAGCCCTCTACAATGAAATTGTATTAGCACTTAGCGGGTCTAACTTTATAAGTATTTATAAACTCACAGTACAGATGGATAATTTTATGAAAAAATCACTTACGCTTGCATTAACATCTGCCGTTATTTTGTTTAGTACATTTTCCCATGCAGCTAAAACCGAAAAAGCCGTTCTAGCTGGAGGTTGTTTTTGGTGTATGGAAAGTGACTTTGAAAAGCTAGAAGGCGTAACCGATGTAATATCGGGCTTTACTGGCGGNCCCGACATACAATGGTAATCATAAAGGCCATTACGAGGCCGTAGAAATCACATACGATCCGTCCATAGTAAGCTATCAGGGCATACTTGATCATTACTGGGTAAATATTGATCCCTTTGATGCAAAAGGCCAATTTTGTGATAAAGGCCCTAGTTACTTAAGCGCTATATTTGTACAAAACGACGAACAACGTAAATTAGCCGAAAAAACAAAAGCTGCAGTCGTTGCCGAGTTCCCTAATCAAACTGTGGTTACACCTATACTAAATGCAAGCACCTTTTACCCTATAAAAGGGAGGGAAAGCTTTCATCAAGATTATTACAAAAACAATCCAATCCGATACAACACCTATCGTTGGCGTTGTGGTCGCGACAGCCGCCTAGAAGAAATTTGGGGCGACAGAGCAACCCATTAATCGCGTTTAATCAGGTAATCCACTGTAAAATATTAAAAGGCTGATTTAATTATCAGCTTTTTAATATTTTAGTTATTGCGAGATTCTTTAATAAATCGATATCTAAATTCAGATAAGTAACCAACAATGCTAACAAGCAAAGCTGAATTAAAATCACCTCTCACAAGCTGTGTCCAAACATTTCCCTCTCCATTAAAGCTAATGTAAATAACCATAATAAAAGCAACAAACGCTGAAACTTGATACATCCAAGAATATTCACCAAAAAATTTCTGTGTCACACTTTTTTCTTTTAATTTATCTTCCACAATTAATCTCCATTTTATATTGCTATTAAATCCTAGCTATAACATAGGCAAAATAAGGAATTTATAATAAAGGTTTATTTATACACCGTCTATTTCATAAAGCCTTTGTTATTAAGCTAAATGCTTGAATAGCAAATAGGATACATGTCACTTCGCTTTAAGTGGACAGCACTGCTTGACTTAAGATACTCAGTTTTAGGATTCATTATCAATAAATAGTATATTCTGTTTCCTAAAGCAGGCTGTTTATCTACTAAATCAAATACAATAAATTGCACTCCTAAATTGATATAAACAAAATTCAACAACTGGAGTTACACAAAATGTTTGCCAACCAATTACAACTAGCGCGTGCTCTAGAGTTACCAACACGACAAGCCATGCTTTACCGTGAACCAGCAGTACAAAACTTTTGGATAAACAACACTGACCTAATTACAAACGCGTGGAGCGAATGGGAAGCAACATCAATAGATAGCTCAACGTTTACGCTAGACGACACACTACTTGATAAAAACCTCCGTGAAGCAGTAAAGCAAGCATGGGAAGATCCATCAAAAGAGCTGGCCGTAAAAGCGTTATTACACGAAGTAGCGCCTGATGTGTTTCAATTTCAATTTTTTGATCCAGAGCGCCTAGCAGTATTACGCGGATATTTAGAACAAGTATGGAATTCGCAAATCCCTATGCGCCCGCCATACGGCATAGTGTTAAATCGCCGTGGTGCCATGCTTGATAGCCGATCAGAAGGTTATTTAGCCGCGCCAAGCTTTCAGGCATTTTATAACGAAATACTAAACACTTATATGCGCCCTATTTCACGTATGCTGTTCCCGGAAGTTATGGGGTTTGAAACACAAACATTTGGCTTTTCAATTTATTATGAGCCAAATACAGATTCGTCAATTCGCCCACATACCGACGCATCAGCTGTAACGCTTAACATTAACATAAATTTACCAGGCGAAGAGTTTACAGGATCACAAGTGGACTTTTATCACCCGTACACAGGTAACATTAAATCACTTACCTTTAAGCCTGGTACTGCCATGTTACATCGAGGCAATATTGCACACGCAGCCAAGCCTATTACCAGTGGCNAGCGAACTAACTTTGTATTGTGGTTGTATGGGGATCGCGGTCGATTACCAGCACAAGGCGCACCACGCATTCCTGTTGATGCTAAACAGCGCTGGACTAACCCAAACAAACCAAATGATGGCTATGCACCATTTTAAATAATCGCTTTAAAGTTTTAAATACATTAAATACAAATGGCTGCCTAATTTAAGCAGCCTTATAAAAATAAAGCTCATCCAGTAACCAACACGTTTTAAGTTTAGTAATATTAAAAAAACCGCCCTATTCATAATCTATATTGTCGCCACTTATAACAATAGATAACACAAATTTTCCGCCTTGCTTTTCTTATGTCCCAGTACTTCGCTTAACAAAGTACAAAATTTAGGGGGATGTCATGTTTTTTTGTATTTAATTGATAAGCCACTGTAATGCTTAAGTTGGTAATTTAATAAATTGTGCTATCTTTTTACTATCTACATTATAAAAATACGAGCTAACATGTTGTTCCGAGGTACAATTGCCATAGCAATATTGGCAATTTCTGCTGCTAGTAAAACCTATGCAAACGACATAGATGTACAATTTAGTGGTTTTGCATCCTTAACACTCAGCTACACGGACGATTCAGATATTGGCTTTGCATCGAGTTATTCCAATGTCAACGAATCTGGTTTTTCAGCAACGCGAGATTCAATTTTAGGTGGGCAGGCTAATATATCACTCTCAAAAAATTGGGACTCTGTGTTTCAAGTAGTTATTCAAGATCATGCCTTTAAAAGCTTTGATAATTTTTTAGAGCTCGCCTTTGTGCGCTATCGCCCTACCCGTCATTGGGCTATTCGTGCAGGCAGGTTAAATAGCGACCTTTACTTACTATCGGAATACCCTTACGTAGGATATGCCTATTTATGGGTGCGCCCGNCCCGCCTCATTCGTACTACTCGTTTGCAAACATTGCAGGAAATTTCGATGGTGTAGATGTGGAATACAGCAAAGCAATTAACGACGGTTTTTTACGTTTAAAACTTGCTTATGGTAGTACAACAGCCAAGCTACAAGCCTATAATGACGACTTTTTTATTGATTTTGATAACTTAACAACCCTTAGTGCAACCTACTCTTTAGATGCATGGACAATGCGTTTTTCGTTATCAAGGTCAAACTTTGGCGATTATAAACTAACCGCGTTGGACGAATTTATAACCGCACTCGATTTAGTACCACAAAGTGTATGGCCGCAAGCACAAAGTATATCTAACAAATTTAACACCAAAGGCAACAGCATAGAATACGCAGCCTTTGGCGTTACTTACGATAATAATAATTGGCTTATTCAATCTGAGTTAGGTATTTCAGAATCCGATTGGATAATAGCTCCATCTGTATTTAGCACTTATATTAGTGCGGGCTACAGAGTAGATGATGCAATATTTTACACAGGCTTTACGGCAGCTAAAAATCGCCATGATGTAGTTGAAGTAAACAGCCCTATTTTCCCACCAGGTACTCCTGAGCAGTTTTCAGTACCCATACAACAACTCGCGGTTGCCACTCAATCTTCAGTTCAAATTACAAATGTTCACCAGCACTCTATTAACGTAGGCGTAAAATGGCACTTTTCGGATCGTTTAGTATTTAAAGCGCAGTTAGACCGCTTTGATATAAAGCCTCAAGGTGCGGGGCTATGGAGCCTTAGCAATCCTGCTGATGCAAATAAAAGCAACAAAGTACATATACTCAGTTTAAATGCTAGTATGGTGTTTTAGTTATGATAAGCGCTCGTAATCTAGGTCTTAATGTAATGATCCCCTTATGCCTGCTTTTTGTGAGCTTTTATGCTAAATCTACAGAGTTTGTTGTAGTGGTAAATAAAAGCAACGCAGTTAACGCATTATCAAAACGGGAAATAATTGATATTTACATGGGTAGGTATTTAACTTTTCCTGATGGTGAAACGTCAAAGCCACTCGATTTGCCCGCCCAATCAGCATTAAAAAACGATTTTTACTTAAAACTGGTCAATAAAGACGAGCAAAAAATAAATGCGTATTGGGCCAGGTTGTTATTTTCTGGCCGTGCAAAGCCCCCTACACCTTCGGCATCCGTTGAAGATGCAATAAATAAAATTGCAGC
>NZ_AUTI01000375.1:0-20709 GCF_000497995.1 Pseudoalteromonas sp. TB25 | reverse complement strand
CAGCCGCTATTTTACCTATTTCATGGGCTTACATCACCATGATGGGTTCAGAGGGCTTAAAGCAAGCCACTGAAATGGCAATCGTTAATGCTAACTACTTAACGCATGAGCTAAGCAAGCACTTCCCAATTTTATACCGTGGTCGTAACAACCGTGTTGCTCACGAATGTATTGTTGACTTACGCCCGCTTAAAGAGCAATCAGGCATTACTGAAATGGACGTAGCTAAGCGCTTGCAAGATTACGGCTTCCATTCACCAACTATGTCGTTCCCAGTAGCTGGCACATTAATGATTGAGCCAACTGAGTCTGAATCAAAAGGTGAGATTGACCGCTTTATCGAAGCAATGGTGTCAATTAAAGGCGAAATCGAAAAAGTAATCTCTGGCGAATGGTCAATCGAAAACAACCCGCTAGTGTTTGCACCGCATACACAAGGCGACGTGTTAGGTAACGAATGGGACCGCGCATACGACCGTTTTTACGCTGCATTCCCAGTGCCTGCAGTGGCTAAAAACAAGTTTTGGCCAACCGTTACACGTATAGACGACGTATACGGCGACCGTAACTTGGTGTGTTCATGCCCTGCGGTTGAGACTTATCGCGACTAAGAGCAGAGACTAATTTTTGAACTTTAATGGGTAGTAAGTTCCATTATAGTTTGGGAATTTATCAAAATTATAAAAGCCGTTGCAGTAATGCAACGGCTTTTTTGTGTGTGGTGATTCGCCATAAATAATATGGGCGTAGGTTGGGTAGAGTGAAACGAAACCCAACGAATCACAAATATACTTACTCGCTCAAAAGCCAAGAGTATATGTTATTTATTGTAGGCGTTTAGCTTGCTGACGCGTTGATTGTTAAATCAAAATTCGGTATCACTTAAATAAAATTGCACGCACGTAGCCTTTGGGCTACAATGGTTTTATGAAATATCGTATTAAGAAAACCAACGAGTTCGATAAATGGCTTAAAAAGCTCAAAGATCGTCAAGCTTTTATGGCAATAGCTAAACGTATTACACGTGCCATAAATGGAAACTTTGGCGATAGTGAATCTGTTGGTGGTGGCATATCTGAAATGCGAATTTTCGTAGGGAAAGGCTATCGTGTTTATTACGTAATTAGAGGCGGTGAAGTTATTTTACTACTCAATGGTGGACACAAAGGCACACAAGGTAAAGACATTACCAAAGCAAAAGCCCTTTTAAGAGAATTGGAGTAATTATTATGGCGCTACAAACATCAGATTTTAACCCGTTTGACTATATGGAAACACAGCAAGAAATTAATACATTTTTAGAAGAGTGTTTAGCTGATGATGATCCAAATACCTTTATTGAAGCACTGGGCTTATTAGTTAAAAAGCATGGCGTGAGTGATATTGCTAAAGCAACGGGGTTAAACCGTGAAAGCTTATATAAAGCAGTTAACGGTAAAACCAAGCCACGTTGGGAAACGATTTTTAAAGTGATGAAAGCACTTAACTTTCGCCTTACAACACAAATTGCATAGGCTAGGTAGAGTGCAACGAAACCCAACAAATCACAAATATACTTACTCGCTCAAAAGCCAAGAGTATATGTTATTAGTTGTAGGCGTTTAGCTTGCTGACGCGCGGGCGATAGCCCGAATAAGTATTTAAATAGGTGCTTGAGGTTATCATCACCGATAACGCGAATGCGTTTCACGCTTCTAGAAATTAGAAACCTTATTCAAGGTTTTGTCGCGCTGGCGACGGCAGCCAAAGNCTGCCGCTGGTCCCTCTCTGGACACTCTCAGCGCACCCGAGCATCACGCTATTTTCTTCAAATAATTAATTGATGTGAGCGTAAACGCCATGAAAGCACATCCATGTTCAAGCATGGCTTTCATTTCATCCATGAAATGCATTACTCATCAATCGCTTATTTTCAGGGCGTGATGACGGGGAAGGGTGTTAAACGTGAGGTTGGTGTTTGGTCTTGGCAAGAAACAAGACCTGACCTTTTCATTGATTCAGCTGCCTAGTTGAGTGGAGTTTTCAAGTAGGTAAACCATTTTTATTTTCCAGTTGTTTTATATTTCTCGAAACACGCAAGTTATCTCTTTGGGATTATTTTTCCATAAATGGTCAAAACCACTCGAAAGCATAATTTCAATATTACTTTCTGGTGAATAAACTTTTAGATAACGGTCATGAAATCCAGAGTATTCAGTATTTACCTGTACTGTCCAATTATTGTAAATATTTGAAACAAACTGAGGCGTTATTTTTAGGCTATTTTTAATTGCTTGGATATCATCTGGAGTATCGACATATTCGATTGTTAAAGCTTGTCTTGGTAAAATACTTAGAAATAGTGCTTTCGTATTAACCCAATTGCTTGCCAAATAATTGTCACAAACGACTACTTTGGTCGCATTAGAACAAATTAATCGTAAATAATTTAGTAAAAAAGTTCGATCATCTTCAGGTTTTAAATGTACTGATACAGTTTTATCGATCAAACCTTCTTTATAATTAACGAATGGAAGTTGAGGATTTTCCTCGTCCGTTAGAATAACTTTATAGCTAGATAAAGTTGCTAGCTGTTCAATCTCATGTGAAGCATCACTTCTATTAGCCAATTGAGAAAGCAGTCGTTCATAATCAACAATATCTAATCCTTTGTCTTTAGCTTCAATCATTTGCTTATGATTTGTTAAATAAGGTAAGCTTATCTTTTGCATTAGTTTTTTGTATTTTTTTTGATGCTTTTCTCTGTTTTCATATGCTATTAAAAGCGATGTACTCAAGACCATTTTTCCATTAGACACAGGAATTACCTCATATCCATTAATTCATTGAGGGTTGCATCAAAAAATCCAGATGGAAAACCAATTACATTGCCATTTATATCATTAAACTTACCATTTTCATCAATAAACAAGGTTAAAAATGATTCTGAAACACTAGATTTATAGTGAATAACTACATCATTTGTATTGATTCTATCTTCGTAAATTTCATAAGCGATACGATTAATTAAGTGTTCACAATGTGTTTCTACAATTAGTTGTATTCCTTTGCTCGCAATAAATGAAAGAAATACACCAAGCAAAGCTTGAGTTTTCGGGTGAAGCTGAATCTCAGGGTTTTCTAATAAAATTAAATCCCCTTTTTTTGCTATCAAACAAATGATTAAGACTTTACTAACATAACTCATTCCTGCACCCAAATTAAAGGGAGAAATATTACTATCAAGATCCTCAACTTTAAATGCCACTTTGACTTGATCGCTTACCTTTTCTGTAACTAATTCAGAAGGGGTACACGTAATAAAACTAAGCCATTGACTTAACTGATAAGCTATTGTCTTTGAACCTTCAAAATGTACTAATTCAGCAGGTAGTGTTTGCCTTTTCATTTTTTCAAAAGTAGAAAATAGAAACTCACCTAAAATGCCCACTTTCCTTTCAGAAATAGGTACTAAATCTTGAGCACCAATCCTGTTCGCATTTAAATACAATAGTTCGGGGTTATCTTGCTCTCGCTTATTTTCATACAGATAACTTAGGCTACTGTTAACTTTAACACCATTAATAGTAATGCTAACAGTATGGCTCTCTTTATTATTGTCTATTGCTTCAATGAATACTTCTTTTGCATTTTGTTTTTTATTCCGAATAGAACTAAATTCATCTAAATAGCGCACTAATTCTTCCATGCTATATTGGTTGTTAATAGAACTATGCTTTATCAATAACATTATTGCTTGAATAACAGTCGATTTACCAGACGAGTTAGCTCCCGTTAATATAGTTAACGGTGCTAACTTTAAAGAAGCTTTGTCTATACTTTTTAAATTAAAGATCTCTAGTTTATTTAGCATTATTTAACTCTTGTGACATTTGTTGGGCAATATCAAAACGTATTTTCACATGTTCACTGGTATCTATCGAACCAGAAAAAAGTTCATCATCATCCACTTTGATTTTATATTTCTCAACAAGCTCTTCAGCTTTTTCAAAAGCTATTTTATTTGGATCAATATAGCAAAAAGCAAAGACTATCATTTCGAAAAGCCCCATATTTACAGGTCTTCTATTTCCACCATTTTTAGGAGTAAAGCGAAAAGCATCATCACCTAATATTAGATACACATTTCTCATCCCAAATAGACAAGCAGCTTTTGCATGTTCAATTAATGCATCATTAGCTCTTGTATTGAGAAACTTCATTACAGAAGCTAAAAAGGAATCCACATCAGATCTATATTGAATATTTTGGAGTTGGTTTGTAGTTAATAAGTAAAAAGCAACAAACCTCAATACTAAATATCTATCGCGCATCCTATTCGATTTAACTCCACCACCAGTGGAATTTTTAAAGTCAAGACTTTCAGCTAAGTCTTCAATAAGTTTTGTTGCCTTACCTTGATAAAGCGCATGTCGCATTTCCTGTTTATTTAAATTAACGCCTCCACGATTAACTCGCTCAAAAATATTAAATTTTACTGATTCAGGCGTCGGCGGCTGAATAACATAAGAATGAAGTTGATAATCTTCAATCTTTGCCTGTAGTAATGGAGAAATATCTTTAAATTTAAGACCTTTTAAATGAGGTAACATAGACAAGTTTGAAAGAGTAAACTCATTATTTAAAAATCCTTTCAAAGATGTAATGCGTTGCTTACCATCAATAATTTGTCGTATGCCATCTTCATTTTCGAACAGGTAAATCAAAGGGATCGGAATACCCATCAATATAGACTCTATTAACTCAGACTTATGCTTTTTATCCCAAACATTTTCACGTTGAAAGTCAGGAGCAAGTACTAAATCGCCTCGCTCTTCTCTCCGAAGAATCTCGAAAATACTTGATTGTTCTTTTGCTATCCTAACTTGGGTATCTGTACCCATTTGATGAGGGGGGAAAGTCAACTCAAGTTCATCTTGACCTTCAAATTCAATTTCATCATCCGTATTTTTCATGGTCAAAACCCTGATTATTTCTAAATCGATACTTTTCTAATAAATCTTATCATTTTATGTGCCAATCTGAAAAATACAACCTTGATAAATGATTCTAAAAAGCTGCTTAAATTATTCATCTAACATTTTTAGTTTGCTCAGCGACTTGTACTGTACCATTCTTCAATGACTACTCCACTAATTAAGTAATAATTGTTTAGTCCATATTAACAGAAACCAAGAAAACTAAAGAGGTCACCCATTAGAAAGTTACGGTTAAGCAGACAGCTGTGTTTTCTTGAACTCTTTATTCGAAAAGGCCAAGTAGTAATCACGTTGATTTGTATCAATATGCACCTCTGCTTTCGCCTCACTCATCGTTTAGTGCCAATATCGGCCCAAACAACAAATGCCTTGAAGTTATACTTTTAAGCCCTATAATTACCCGTAACAACACCCCTCCCGCTACCCGTAAGCTCAGCGCCCTGCGAGGGGTTAATTATTTCTATAGTATGGTAAAAGGATTTAGCTTTCATGCAGATCCCCAAAGCCCCATAACATTTGTGCAGCAAGTCGACTTTCTAGTGGAACCAAAGGCGCCAAATTTTGACTACACATCAAATACCTAGCTTTTTAGTTTATTGTTCATAGAGTTAATTACTCTGTCGAGACCACGACGAGTAGAGTTTAAGAATGCGTTTACCATGTGATTAACCGTGGGAGAGTGCATGAGAAAAAAAAGGGCAATATTATTGCCCTTTTTTATGCGCTTAAACTAGTTGTTATAAACTATAGCGCGACTAAGCTTTGCGCTAGCATTGCCTTTATCTGTTTTACTATTTTAGCTTCTGTTTCAGGTTCGAATTGTTGTATACGTGGGGTATGAATATGCCCTGTAGGTATACTTGAATTAAGCGCATCGCGCAGGCGAATACTTCGGTACGATATTTCGTTAGACAAGTAACCACCGCCGCCGCCATTAACCGCAATACTATTTTTAAGCTCGCCGTACGAACTCGCTTTATAGGTTTTTTCAAGCGTGGTGACTTCATGATTGTCGATAACTTTATAAGGGCCTTTGGCTTGTTGCATGTAAGTTACAGGCAAGCTAAATTTTACAAACTCGTTGCCTGGGAGCGGTCGGCCATTGAGTTTTGGTATCACTGGGCTTGTTTGCGTTCCACCATACACAATATTGGCATTATCGGGGGCAGTTACACTGCGACGTTTACCCGGGAAGTGCTCTAAATCAAATTCTGTTCTGCCCATACTTACGGTTACTACCATGTCTACATTATTAAGTGCGTAGTAGGGGGCAAGTAGCGACTCTATTATACCTTGATCAAAGTCTTCGTAGCGTACAGGCACCATAACGGTGTTAATTTCTGCGTTGATGCCGTTGTAATTAATAACTTGGCCGTCGAGTAATAACGCCGCAACACCTGAGGGGTTACTTTGGTTTATGTTTTTATCGAGTAAAAATGGGTCAAAGCCCGTTAGTAATATTTTTTTAGTACTGCCTGATGAAAAAGCAAGATCGGTACGTCCTCTGCTGCCTTCTTCAAGTAGGGTTAGTAAAGTATTTAGTTGAGCCTGCGTAATTGAAAATTTAGGTGACGTTGTGCGTATTACTTTGCTTGAAAGCAGGCGTGCCCAGTAGAGCTCTCGGTCGTCGTAGTTACTGGTTTTTATTATGCGTTGTTTGGCGTTTTCCCACAGTTCAAAGCTAAAGCTTTGTACTAATGCTTTTGCACTTTTAAAGTCGTTTAATTCTTTAAATTGTTGCTCAAAACTTGATACTTGTGGGGTAAATGCTTTTAAAACATTTGGCATTGCTGATTGGGCTTTGTTGATACGCTGTTCTTCAACAGTTAAAGGATTACTTAAAGCAGCGAATGAAGAGGCAATTAAGCTGGTCGCTAATAATACTTTGATCATAATACTCCTAAGATAAAGCTATTGTTTTATGTGTAATTTACTATCCTATTATTACTAACTTAGGGCAACCGATTAACGTTGAATCGACTGAAATTTGCTTTTGCCGTGCATTAGTATTGTTTAACGGCCAATTAGTATCATCGGCTAATAAAAATCCCTGAGTCAAAAATTGATCTTTATAGGTTCTACTTTAAGTTCTAATAAAAGTAAAAAGCCGTTACAGCAATGCAACGGCTTTTCATTATGGTTTTATGCGCTTCGACGATACGAGCGAAAGGCTTTATAGTCCTTTAAAACCCTCTATTAATCATCAGGCCCTTTTAAGGTAAACACTAAATGTTTACGCATATCTTTTAAAATCACGCCTTTTTTAAGCATTGCGCCGCTTAAGCGTTTTTGCCATTTTAATAAATCAGGCTCTGCGGCTGCTAAGGCTTGCTCGTTTTCAAACTGAAAACACAGCAGTAGTGAACTTGGAAATAAGTGATATTCCACATCAAACCAGCATTGCAACATACCAGGGAGCTCAGCGCGGCCTTGCTCTTCTAATTTTTCAGCAGTATTAAGTACAAGCGCTTGCTGTTTTATTTGCACTGCAGAGAGTTTTTTCATTATTAAAATCCAAGTAAGCGGCTAAAAAATGCAGCCGGAATATGGGCATTATACGCAAGCTTGTAGGCAGGCAACAACTTTGAAAGGGAGTTAATGTCCAATAGAGTGTATTTGCTTAAAATAAAGGGTCATGTTGCAAGGCACCTCCAGTTTTTCAATCTATGTAGGTCGGATAAGTGGCGCAGCCGCGCCATCCGACTTTTTAAGTTTCATCACTGAACCCCGATTTGGGTATTAATCCATTTTTTAACTCAATAGTTAAGTAACCTTAACCTAGGCTTTTGCCAAGTTGCTTGCGACAACTGGGGAGTGGTTGTCGCAAGCCGCCTTTAGAGCCTTACCGTATTACGCTTAATACTTATAAGAGGTATTAATAGGGAAGGTTTATTTGGATCGGCGCTTGTCTAGTACGTAGCGTACGGCCATTCTTGCAACACCAGCACCAATACCTGAGACTACTGCCCATGTAACGGCCTCTTTAAGATCTGTTTCTTCGCTTGGTCTATCTTTTGGAGCTGGTTCGTTGGTAACCTTTTCCCACGATTTTTGTAAAGTTTTCCTTGTTAACATACCTGCAGATGCAGCGGCGAGACCTATACCTATTGTCGTAATTAGTTGTTTATTACTCATAATGTTCTCCTTTTTATAAATAACGGCAGCGTTATTTATGTATAACTCTTTAAGTAAGAATATTAATAACAGCAATTTATGTACCGATAGGCTGAGGCGCTTTTAAATTAGGGCGTTCTTGTTTTATGCAAATTAGTCGTTTAAAACCACACTCACATCACACTTTCACCACATTTGTACACAAGCTAAATAACCATTGTAGAGCGAGCGCAACTCTGCTCAAAATCTTCTTTTTAGATATTAACTCTGCAATTTAACTCACCTTCTAGCCGGCTTATCGCACTCATTGCTGTACAGATAGTAAACACTTTCACCCTATGCTTTAATATTAAAAAACAAGGGAGGGCGTTATGAGTAAAAATCGATTTTTATTTAATAAATACGTTTTGGTAATGGCTGTGTCGGGCACTTTGTTTGCACCGCTACTAGTGCTGAGCAACGATAAGGGGCCAGTAGTTGAGCAGCTTTGTGCTAGTTGCCATAGTTTAACTAACCTTGAGCGCAGCGCGGGTTATAGCCAGCAGGACTGGCAAACATTAATAAGCTATATGGTTGATGCGGGCGCAGATACCGCGCTTAATAAAGATATAAGTGCTTATTTAGCTGAGCATTATCCTGTTAACACTAAGCGCGAGTCTAAGGTTGTTACGGGCGATTTAAAGCTCAATTTTAAGTACTGGCAAGTGCCAACGCTTGGGCAACGGGCTCGCGATCCGGTGCAAGGCAAAAATGGCATTATTTGGTGGGTTGGCCAGTGGGGTAATATTTTAGGCAGGTTAGACCCTCAAACCGGCGATATGAAAGAGTACACACTGCCAAGTGGCACCTATGCGCACAGTGTGTCGCTTGATAAAAATCAAACCCCTTGGTTTTTAGGCAATAAAAATGGCACGGTTGGATATTTAGACTTAAAAACCGAAAAATTTAAAGTGTTTAAAATGCCAAATAAAAATGCCCGCGACCCGCATACTGGTGTATTTGATGAAGCCGGAATATTTTGGTTTACCCTCCAGCATAGCAATATGATTGGCAAGCTAGACCCTACAACTGGCGATATTCAATTGGCTACTTTACCCACTAAAGGCTCACGCCCATATGGTATTAAGCTCGATTCAAAAGGCACGCCGTGGGTGTCGTGTAATGGTAGTAACTGTTTGGTTAAAGTTGATAAAAATACCATGGAGCTTAGTGAGATTAAACTCCCAGGCGCTAAAACGCATACTAGGCGATTAGCCATTACACCTGACGATATGGTTTTTTATGTTAACTCTGGTATGGGTAAACTTGGCCGCTATAACCCCAAAAACGGTAAAATAACGCAGTGGGATAATCCCAGTGGTGAAAACAGCCACCCGTATGCAATTGAATATGCAGATAACGCCATTTGGTTTAACGAGTCAGCTAAACGCCCTGAAACCTTAGTAAGGTTCGACCTTAATACCGAAACCATGCAAAGCTGGCAAATTCCGAGTAAAGAAGGAGTCTACTCTGGCTTAATTAGGCATATGCGCATGGGGAATAATGGGTTGATCATTCATCAAACAGCGACCAACCAATTAGCTGAAATTACGTGGAGTAAGTAATAATTTATTTTATGTTAAAGCTGCGTACTGCTTACTAGTAAGTTTTCTTATATTAGGTATGAGTTTTTTACAAAGCTTAGCAACTTTTACCTTTTAAATAAGTAAATTGATACAATAATTTATGTAAGGCACTGATTTTTAATAGTTAAATTTTTGGTTCGGGTTTTGCTTTGTAGTAAGTGTATTTTCTTAAATAAAATAAAGGAGTTATTATGAGTACCGTTATTACTGGGTTATTCGAAAGTGCATCACAAGCAACACTCGCAATTTATAGATTAGAAGCTTTAGGTATTAATGAAGCTGACATAAGCATTGTAGCCAACGACTCATACGCAAAGGAAGATTTTGCTGTAGACGAAGGTACAAAAGCCGCTGAAGGTGGCCTTGTAGGCGCGGCTTCAGGTGGTATTCTTGCTGCAATTATTGGCGGTTTTACTGCAGTAGGTACTGTAGCAACAGGTGGTACGGGCTTATTAGTTGCCGGACCATTAGTCGCAGCATTTGCTGCTGGTGGCGCAGGCGCCGCAGTAGGTGGTACTTTAGGTGCTGCAATTGGTGCATTTATTCCTGAGCACGAAATTAAGTATTATGAAGATGCCATTGAAAAGGGCTCTATATTAATTGGTGTTAAGTACGATAGTGACAACAAAAACGCTATTGAAGAAATACTTAACAATGCAGGCGCAAGTAACGTTTCTACGGCTTAATGCTAACTAATTAGTTTCAAAATTAATTAAAAAGGTGAAACTTAGTTTCACCTTTTTTTCGTTTTTAACGGCGGAGCAATTATAAATATTAACGTAATTTTTTGTCATTAAATAAACTCCATATATAAGTAAATTGGTTTTAAACATGCTTTGATTATAGAAAAGACTTATTTAGATAGGCGCTTTTTATTACATGTCGTAAGGCCTCCCTAACAACACCAACTCTCGAGACTACCGCCTATATAATAACGGCCTTTTTAATAGCTACTTTTTAACTTGGCTTGTCTTTTTGGACTGGAGCGTTGGTAGTCTTCTTTTATGAGTTTTGTAAAGTTGCCATTCTGTTTGTAAATATGCCTTGGTTTTTGCTTAACTTTTGGGTGAAAGTCAGTTTTTTTAATTAATTAGCTATTTATTTAAACGTAATAAAAACTATAAATTTACTTTTTAATCAATAAATTAAAAATAAATAATACATAAAATCATGTTTACGCGTAGGGCTGGTATATACATTGAAACTACTTGTTTAATAGTCGCTTAATTTAGCGTTATTGCTTTATTAATTTGATACTAACGAGGAGATGATGATGAATTGTTTGCAGTTTGATTCAAACGCTAAAAGACCTTCAACCCGTGTTTTAAAACCAGCTTTTGCGATACTACTTACCGGTGTGTTACTACAAAATAGCGCACTGGCTAATGTAAAAGTTCAAATGCACCAAGTAACTAAGTCAGGTCAAGGGCAATCACTAGGTACTATTACACTAACAGAAAATGATAACGGTGTTGTTTTTACACCAAGTTTAAAAGGTTTAACACCGGGGCAGCATGGTTTTCATGTTCACCAATTTGCAAGTTGTGAACCCAAGAAAAAAGGCGATAAAGTTGTGCCGGGGGGCGCCGCTGGTGGGCATTTCGATCCAAAAGCTAGCGAGCATCATGATGCTCCTTGGGGGGATGGCCATTTAGGCGATTTACCGGCGTTGTATGTAAATGAAAGTGGTCAAGCTAAATCGCCTGTTTTAGCGCCAAGGCTCACGCTTGAAAAACTTAAACAACACGCAGTAATGATTCACGAAGGAAGTGATAACTATGCAGATAAGCCAAAGCCATTAGGTGGCGGTGGCAAACGTGTTGCTTGTGGCGTAATTGAGTAAATAAAAGGAGCAAGTTATGCCATATAAAAATCGTGATGAATTACCTGAGTCGGTAAAAAGTAACTTACCTAAACATGCTCAAGAGATATATCAAGAGGCGTTTAATAGTGCGTGGGATACCTATAAGGACCCTAGCGATAGAAAAAACGATGATGACCGCGAAACAACAGCGCACAAAGCAGCTTGGTCGGCGGTTAAAAATAGTTATAGCAAAAATGATAATGGAAATTGGGTAAAGTCGAGTAACTAAACTAACAACAAAGCTTAAGCATTAAAAAGCCGCCATAGCTGATATAGCGGCTTTTTATATACTCGTTTTATAGTTGCGATGTTTATACAATACTTTGCAGTCTGTTTGAGTAAAAACTGGTAAGCAAAACCATAAGTACTGCTTTAAACACGAATGTGAGTTTGGTTTAAATTTGCGTTATTATTTATTTGTATTAGCCAATCAGAGAACACTTTGAATTATTTAGCTCATCTTTATTTAGCGCAGCCCACAGCCGATTCTCACTTTGGGAACCTGTTGGGTGACTTTGGTGGAAAAAGACATGTAAAGCACTTACCAAACTCAGTTAAAAATGGCCTCGATAACCATTATTTAGTTGATAAATTTACCGACTCTCACCGCGAAGTTAAACACGCTAAACAATACTTTTCACCCGAGCGTAAACGCTTTGCTGGTGTGGCTATTGATGTGGTGTTTGATCACTTTTTAATTGTGCATTGGCAACGATTTAGCAAGCAACCTTTAAGTGATTTTAAGTACACCAGCTATCAGCTTTTAAATAACCGTATACCTGTTATGCCACCGCGTATGCAGCATGTTGTAACAAGTATGACTAAAAACGATTGGTTTAAAGAGTACGAAACCGTTGAGGGAGTAGGGCTTGCGCTCGATAACATAGCCAAACGCATTCGTTTTACGAACACTTTTGCGGGCGCGGCTGATGATATAAAGCGTAACTACAATGAATTAGAAAACGTGTTTTTAACGTTTTTTCCGGAGCTGGTTAAGCATGTGAATGAGTTTAGTCTTGAAAGCACTTAAAAAAGTTAGATAAAGAACTTTATTTAAAGTTTTCATAAATTGTTAATCTTTTGTGATAAGTTAAGGTGAAAAAAACGCTACTCTAATACAAATTAATCTTTGAGTGTTTTTAATGAATCGCAATTATTTAGTTATTGTGGGCTTTGCCGTTTTATCGGCATTTCTATCTGGTTCTGTATTAGCTTTTGACTTCGACTTAAAATCGGTACGCACAACTATTTCAAACCCAAATACTAGCCATGCGTTAATATACGACGACTTGGCGGGGAGTAATCAAAAAACACTGTTTTCGTTAGAGCCCATAAATAACCAGCGTGTGGGTGTGTTTTTTGATATTAACGACATTGAAATTGGCTACTCAGCCGATATTTTTGAAGATGATGTTGAAACAAAAACACAGGATATACTGCTTTCGTATAGAAAATTTAAAAATTCTAAAATCACATTTAACTATCAAACGCTTGAAGGGCTGCAAAGCACGGCTAGCAATTTAAGCAGCAATCAAACTGATCAAATTTTCTCGCAAAATACACGTTCAACCAAGTTTGAGCTATCTGGCCAACACAACTTTTATACCTTCAATAATAAAGCGTCTTTGTTTGAGCATTTTTTTCTTAATAGGCCAAAGCTAAGTAACAAATTTGATATGTCGTTAAGTATTGTTGGCGCTTGGTCTTTCAAGCATGTATCTCTTGAGAATAAAGATAATATTGTGTTTCAGGCTGATTTTTTAAATTCGTCTGCACCACAGGTCACTAAGTTAATTTCTAATTCGTATGGGGCGAGTATTGGCTCGCTTTTATCATTTTCGTTACCGCATAATGTTCACGTATTTGCTGAATACAAAGTAGGTAAAGGGCATATTCAAAACACAAACCCTGGGCTGGGGTTAAAAGATTCGGGCGCCGAAAAAGTTGAAGCATACGGCGGTGGAATTTCTTGGACTTCCGACAATAAAAAAATTATGGTCGTACTACGTGCGTGGGAGCAAACAGGCCGGCATATAGATACTTCTTTTGGTGATTTGTCAGTAATTAAGTTTTTTTAGTATTGATCACCGAAATAGTAAATTTACCAGGAATACTATGAGTAAGAATAACGCAGTACCTCAGGCTTATGTGAAGCAAGAGGAAGGTTACCGAATTAAAGCCTTAAGATTATACCCTTGGGTATGCGGGCGTTGTGCCCGTGAGTTTGAGTACTCTAATTTACGAGAGTTAACGGTGCATCATATAGATCATAACCATAGTAATAATCCAGAGGATGGCAGTAACTGGGAGTTATTGTGTATTTATTGCCACGACAATGAGCACAATAAATACCACGAACATATTATGTATGGCGGGTCGACTACAGAGCGAAAAGTTGAGGCTGCAACGCATTCTCCATTTGCCGATTTAAAAGCGATGCTTAGTAAATCCAAGTAGCTTTAGAGAGAGCTATTTAGCAAGAGCGAAGCATTTTGTGCCTCGCTCAAACTTGTCGCTAAATTTTAATCGCCTCAGTGGGCGTTGTTGATAATCCACTAAAATACTTCATTACTAATTGGCCTTGGCTGTCTTTTTCTATTACTAAGTAATTGTTTGAATTAGGATAGTAAAAGCTATTTTTAGACATCGTAATAAGTTTTGTTTTATCGCCACCGGTGCGCTTAGAATACAAAACGTCATTTTCAAAAATTAGGCTGCGTAAGGTGTTTTTATCAATACGGTAATCACCCAATACGGGCGCTAACTGCTGCGCTGTTACATCTGCTTTTTTAAACTCGGGGAGCGCAATACCCAGTGCTTTGGCTGTGAGTTTTTCGTTGATAAAAATAGGGTTTATGTGGTTTGAATTAGCCAGTACTGCAACATATAGCTTTTGCTCTGGAATATAGCGTGCATGTGCTAAAAAGCCATTTATTCCGCCAGTGTGTTTAATTACGGTGTATTCATTCAAAGGCTTAATAATTAATCCGTAACCATAGGATGAAAAGCTGCCGTCATTGAGTTTAAAAGGGCTTACCATCTTCTCATAACTTGCTTTACTAATGAGCTTGCCAGACGATAGGGCACTAAACCAAATGTTTAAGTCAGTTGGAGTAGATATAAGCGCACCTGCGGCATATGGCCAATCCATATTAATGTAGCTGGTGTTGATAAATCCTTGCCCTGTTTGCTCATAGCCAGATGCGCGATGGGCAACAATTTCTTGCCCTTCATAACTACTCTGGTTCATTTTTAGCTTTTTAAATATGTGTTGTTCAATAAAGTCTTTGTAAGACTGGCCACTTGCCACTTCAATTATTTTACCAAGCAGTGAATAGCCGGTATTTGAATAAGCCATCGCTTCGCCGGGTTTAAACACCATTGGGTGTTTGGCAAATCTCGCTAACGCATCGTCAACGCTGGTGGGTACTTGTATTTCTTTATCGAATAGGTCGTCGTCATCTGTGTAGTTGGCGATGCCTGAGGTGTGGGTTAATAAGTTTTCGATTGTGACGAGGTTGCCTTCAGTAGGAAAGCTTGCAACATACTTATGAATATCATCGGTAACCGCTAGCTTACCTTGCTCTTGCAGCATCATAATTGCAGCTGCAGTAAATTGTTTTGAAATAGAACCTAAACGTAAAACGCTTTGCTCATTAAGTGCAATGTTATGCTCAAGGTTGGCAAGCCCGCGCGCTCCTTTAAAAAGTACTTTGCCATTTTTACTTATAATTACCGATACCCCGGGCTCGTTTTCAACTAGGCTCTCGTTAAGAATTTCCTGATACTGCGAGGCTGTCGGGTTTGCTTTTACAAGGCTGGGTGTTAATAGCGAGAGGGCTAACAAACAGCTAGCGTAAAATGGCTTAATCATATTCATCCTTTGTAGTTTTTATACCAAACCTGTAAATAGGTTTAGCGATCCTTGTGCTTCATTTAAGCGGTTATTTACTTTAATTTATAAGTATTATATTTTTAGTTTATAGCCAGTTAATATTGCACAGCTAAAAAGTAAACTCAACGCTTCGCTTTAGTTACCCATATACATTAAAATTTTTTTGTTAAATCAATAAACGCGCATAACCTTGGTGGCATGTGCCGCTTAGTTAAATAGTTTAAGTAATTAGGCACTCCTCCCATTTTATATATTAAGCAGCTACTATGATTTCAACTGTTTGGATAAAAACAAGGTTGTTACATCAGCTACTTTAATAAGTGACAGTTTATCTGCATGGCTCCATGAAATTTTTGAGCCAACACTTTCACAACAAATAACACCTAGCGGTTTGTTATCAATAAAGTAGATGTAATCAAGCAAGGAGTAAATGTTTGATGGTTCAAAATAAACCTTGGTTAAGTTTTTAGTGATTTCGTGGTTTCTCGCATCTGATGCGTCTAATACTTTATGCTCTAAAATATAGTCAAAGTATGCAGGAAAGTCTTCAGCTTTTAAAACTGCATTACTTACTATCTCATTTTTTTCATCAAGGCAAATTAAGCTATTAATGGCAGTATAGTCGTGATTAAACAACCATAGACTGACTCTGTCGGCATTTGAAATTAACTTTTTTAGCTCATTGCATATCTGTTTTAGCTTACGTTCACTCGTAATGTTTGGGTTACTAACTTTAACTGCTAAATTTTTGAGATTTGAGTTTTTTGGATTATAAACATTGAGCAAGCTATTTAAATGATCTTTATTAAATGGCTTCGTTAAATAGCCATCCATACCAATATCTAAATAGTGTTCAATATCTGGTTTCATGGTGTTGGCTGTCATGGCAATAATTGGCGTTGTTTTATCTGTTTGTTGCTCTCTAATTATCTTAGTGGCTTGCACTCCATCCATCACTGGCATTTGAATGTCCATAAAAATTAAATCAACATGGTTGGCAAAAAAGTAATCAACGCATTCTTTGCCATTTTCGGTAAATATTACTTTCGCATTATGAGCTTGTAGCATTTTACTTACGACAACTTGATTTACTTTATTGTCTTCGGCAACCAAAATAGTGCACCCTTGTAAATCGGTTATTTCTTTATTTGGTTTTAATAATTCATCGAGTTCTGATGTTTCAAAGCTTTGTTGGTAAGTAAATACAGAACCTTTATCTTCTTTACTCGTGAAGTTGATTTTGCCATTCATTAAATCACTTAGCTTGGTGCAAATGGAGAGGCCAAGTCCCGTGCCCCCGTACTTTCTAGATGTAGATGAATCGGCCTGATGAAACTCTTGAAATAAATTTTGCTGTGCAGCTTTACTAATACCAATACCCGTATCGATTATTTCAAATACAATATTTTGCGTGTTTAAGAGATTCTCCTTTACAGTGACTTTAAACTCTACCTGGCCTTGTTGTGTAAATTTAATCGCATTTGAGCATAAGTTATTTAAAATTTGAGAAACTCTGACAGGGTCGCCTTTTAGGGTTGTAGCGATATTTTTATCTATAGATGGAATAAATTTTATGCCTTTATCTGTGGCTTGTTTCATTAGTGGATTAATTACATTGTTAATGACTTCGCTCAGGTTAAAGTTAATATTCTCAATATTTAATTTACCCGCTTCAATTTTTGAAAAGTCTAAAATATCATTTACAATATTTGAGAGTATATTCGCGGAGCTTAAAATACTCTTTAAGGCGTTATCTTTTTCTATATTTGAAGTCTCTGCTAGTCCAAACTCAGCTAAATTTAAAATGCCGTGCAGCGGAGTTCTTAGCTCATGCGACATATTTGCTAAAAATCGACCTTTTAGAGTGTTAGCTGTATCAGCTTCTTTTTTTAATTCTTCAAGATTTTTATTATGTGTTTGTTGTTGTTTTAATGCAGTGGCCAGCTTTCTATTGTTTAACCTGAGCTCAAGTTGTGCGATAACTTCTTTGCCAAGTATTTTCAGTGCGTTAATTTGTGTTTGAGTTAGCTTTTTTGGCTGGTCGCTGATAACACATAATGTACCAATTGTGCTGCCACTAGGTGTAACTAGCGGTGTGCCCGCATAAAACCGAATGTTTGGATCGCTGGTTACTAGAGGGTTATCATAAAAACGTTCATCAAGTAGAGCGTTTTGTATTTCAAATACTTGGTCTTGCAGTATTGTATGAGAGCAAAATGCGATATCTCTTTCAGTGGAGTCTACATCGATACCATACTTTGATTTAAACCATTGCCTTTGTGGATCAACTAAGCTTATAAGTGATATGGGGGCTTCACAAATATCAGAAGCAAGTTGAGTTAAATCATCAAATACTTTTTCGGCTTCAGTATCTAATATTTCATACTCGTAAAGGGCCTTTAATCTAGATTCTTCGTCAGCTGGTATTTGTGCTTTTATCATAGTAATGCTCAATATTTATATAGATTCACTATAAGAGTAATTTAGTGATAATGACAACTTTAACATGTAGAACCGGCTAAAAAAAAGACATTGCATTTTGCTACTCTATTATTATTTTTTGAAGTTTTTATAAAACCAGCGAAAGTAAAAAGGATCTTTCCATACTGAACACTCTCAGTAATTAAGATCGGAATTAATAAGGATTAAACCAGTCTATAGTTTTACATCATCTGTAAATTTTGAAACTCAGCAGCTCTGCTGGTGGGCAAATTCTTCACCTTGTGAATCATAAATTTCTAAAAGCATGTTACTTCTCGCAAAGGCTGATATTTTCCTTGGCATAAGTGATATTTACGAATGAAATACTCACAATTAAATCACGTTTTAACTGTGTATTTTACTTAGTTAAAACTTAATTTGAACACCCGCTCAAGTTGTGCTTTAATCGTTGCTCAATTATTGAGGAACTTTACATGATTAAATTTTATTTTCACCATACACCTAACCCAATGAAGGTTGCGCTCTTTTTAGAAGAAACAGGCTTACCGTTTGAACTTGTTCCTCTTGATACTTTAAAAGGTGAGCAACATACACCTGAATTTAAAGCAATTAATCCAAACGCTAAAGCGCCAGCAATTGTTGATGGTGAAACGCGTGTGTTCGATTCGAATGCTATTTTAATGTACCTTTCTGAAAAGTATGGGAAGCTTGAAGGAAAACCAGAAGACCGCGCTGAAATGCTGTCGTGGTTAATGTTTATCGCATCGGGTTTAGGTCCGTATTCAGGGCAAAGTGTTCACTTTAGACACATGGCGCCAGAAGGGCTTGATTACGCGGTTAATCGTTATTTACGTGAAGCGCAGCGCCATTACGAAGTACTTGATACTCACCTTGAAGGTCGTGACTTTATAGTGGGTGATACATATACCATTGCTGATGTATCTGCATGGGGTTGGATTGATAAAGCACCGGTTGTATTAGGTGAAGAGGGTTTAGCACCATACCCAAATCTTAAGCGTTGGTTTGAAAGCATTGATAGCCGCCCAGCGGTTGCACGTGCACGCGCAATTGGTACTGATATAGCCTTTAAAAAAGAGTTTGATGAAGACGCTAAAAAAGCGTTTTTTCCTTCAAACTACCCAAAAGTATAAAAAGTAATTAATACTAAACAGCAGATCAGTTAGCTGATCTGCTTATTGTATTTATTGCTGTGTGAGCGGTTCTTTATTTTCGTCTGACTCAAACAAGCTAACTTCTTGTGTGTGCTGGCTTACGCTATTTCTTTTTAGGGCGATGTATAAGTCTGAGTGAATATATATACCTTCTTTTCCTGACTTCATTCCTGCAATATCAAACCACGAAAGTAACTGGCGTTTTCTACCTGCAAGCTCAAGCCTTATATCACGCTTTTTAAATATAACGTCGAGATCTGCAAGCATGGCCATTACGCTTAAATCTAAATGAGTAAAGCAGGGCACAGCGTCAATTATTACACATTGAGTGTCGTCTTTTTGCCTTGCATATTGCTCAAGTAATCTGCGTTTAAAGTAGCTGGCATTAAAGTAAGTTAAAGGTGAATTAAAGCGATAGATAAACACGCCTTGCACTGCTTTTGCTTTATCTGTGGCGTCTAAACTTCTTACTACACCGTTAACATCTACGCCTAATATGTTGTCTGTTGGGCGCATAACAGTGCGAATAAATTGAAATAACCCTAGTAATACAGCAAGTGTGATCCCTGGTATAACGCCAATAAATAACACCGCAAGTAAGGTGGCTGAGGCGAGATAAAATGCCTGTTTGTCTTTTCGTTTTAATTGCCAAACAGCTTTTAAATCGAGTAAGTGTACAGAGGCAATAATAAGTACAATACCTAGCGCTGCGCTTGGAATAAATTCAAGTGGGGCTGTTAAAAATACAGCTATGAGCGCAATAATAGCTGCTGCAATTATTGATACTAACTGTGTTTTACCACCGGTTGCATCGTTAACCGCGGTGCGTGAGTCGGCGCCACTGACTGCAAAACCTTGCGAAAGAGCTGACGCTATATTGGCAATACCTAACGCTCTAAATTCTTTATCGGCGTCTATGTCGTAGCCATTTTTAGCAGCAAAGCTGCGGGCAGTTAGCATCATACTAACAAAGCTCACGATGGCTAAGTTAAGTGCGGGTACCACCAGCTCACGAATAATCCCTAAATCAAAAACAGGGGTATTAAAAACGGGAAGCCCGCCAGTTACGGTGCCAATGGTTTTTATATCAAATTGTTTTAAATCAAAAATCCATACCAAAAGCGCACCAAAAGCAATAGCAAACATAGATGCAGGCCACGTGGGCTTTATCCGTTTCATGGCAAAATAGACCGCCAGTGTAAACAAAGCCATTAATAAGGTGGGAACATGTGTTTGCGCTAGGTATGTGGGCACACCACCGAGGCGTTCAAGTAAGTAGCGCTCATCAAAAGTAAAACCAAATACTTTAGAAAATTGACCCACAATAATAGTGATAGCTACGCCGTTTAGTAAGCCCAATAAAATAGGTTTAGATAAAAAGTCAGCTAATACACCTAACTTAAATTTACTGGCTATAAAGCACCAAAAGCCGGTCATAGCGGTCATGGTGACAACAAGTTGCCAATGCTTAAAGCTGTCACCTGCAGCAAGAGGTGTTACTACAGCGGCAATAACGGCGCAGGTTGCGGCATCAGGGCCGACTATTAATTGTTTTGAAGTACCAAAAAGTGCATATAGCATCATTGGCAGTATGCAAGAGTATAACCCTACGGCGGCG
>NZ_AUTI01000374.1:2933-19940 GCF_000497995.1 Pseudoalteromonas sp. TB25 | reverse complement strand
CCCGTATACATGGCGGTTATCACACACTTAAGCAACAAGAAGCCGATGCTAACAAAGCAGCTGAAAACGTGCCTAGCAGTTCAAATTCTGAGGTAATAGATGACTAATGAAGTATGGTGGCGCTTAGGCTTCTTTTTTAGCATTTTAGTTATAATGATGTTGCTTGAAGCGCAAAAACCAGCGCGTAAATCACCAATAAAAAGCAGTACACGTTGGTTTGCTAACTTTGGGTTAGTGTTTGCTTCATCAGTTGTTGCGCGCTTAGTGGTTCCCATTGGGCTAACCGCCGTAGCACTTTACAATCAAGAGCACGGCATTGGCTTATTTAATCAAATAGCTCTACCAAGCAGTTTAATTATTATATTGAGCATACTTTTACTCGATATATTAATTTATTGGCAACATAGGTTATTCCATAACGTGCCTATTTTATGGCGCTTACACCGTGTACATCACGCCGATGCACACGTAGATACCAGTACAGGGCTGCGCTTTCACCCTATCGAAATTGTACTGAGCATACTTATAAAACTAATTGCAGTAACTGCTCTTGGCGTACCTGCAATTGCGGTACTTATATTTGAAATAGCACTTAATGGTTTAGCATTATTTAATCATGCAAATATACGCCTACCTAATGCTATTGAAAAACCACTGCGTTTAATATTAATGACGCAAATATTGCATCGAATTCACCATAGCCAAGTGGTTAGCGAAACTAACTCAAACTATGGTTTTAGTGTAATTTGGTGGGATAAATTATTTGGTAGTTACAAAGGTAAAGCTAAAAAAACCGACGCAGATATAAATATTGGCTTAAAAGAATACCCAAGCCAAAACCAAAATGCGTCCCTTTTGAGGTTACTTACAATGCCTTTTAAAAACAAGTAAAAACAAGCATATTTTATCTCTTACAATACCAATCCACTTAAAATTGCTTTTATGTAGATTGGTATAAACAAAATACTCCTTAAATACTATAAATATACCTGTAACTAACCTTTTAATTGTTAAGTCCTTTCCTACTTTTTTGACGTAAAAAATATTCCGCTCACGCTCCCATCAAAAAACACAAACAACATAACTAATTGTATAAATTGCAATTTATATACAATCTAAAATTGGTAAACTGGTCTTACCGTAAACTAATTGTAAATAAAATAAACAAATATGTTGACCATTTGCGTACTCCACAATATCATTTGTAAGCGCTTACAAAACACATATCAAAATGTAAGCGCTTACAGCATGAAAAAACAAAGCTCAAAAAACAATTAATCTGACAATAATCTGTTGAAACCGGGGTTCAGTTATGAACATTGAAACAACGCACATTACACGTTTACTTGCCGCTATCTCTTTAGTTACGTTAGCTGGCTGTGGTGGCGACTCTGCCACTAAATCAAATTTTGAAAATGTAGATGCCTCTGAGCCAGTTTCAGATTGGCAAATGGTTTGGAGCGACGAGTTTGAAGGCTCAGCCATTGATACAAACAAATGGAACTATGAATTAAACTGCGATGGCGGTGGTAACAACGAGAAACAGTGTTACACCGACAGCGAGCAAAATGCATTTATTGCAGACGGTGTGTTAAACATTGTTGCCCTACCCGCTGAGGAAGGTGCAGAAAAACCTTATACTTCAGCACGCTTAAATACGCGTTATAACGCCGACTTTACGTATGGCCGTTTTGAAGTGCGCGCCAAACTTCCATCAGGACAAGGTAGCTGGCCAGCATTTTGGATGCTACCAACTGATGAGGTTTACGGCACTTGGCCTCGTTCTGGCGAAATAGATGTTTTAGAATCAGTAAACCTTAAAACACCGGATGAAGACGGCGGTATAGAGTCTAGTATCCACGGCACCCTTCATTACGGACGCGCATGGCCAGATAACAGCTATACAGGTAAAGAATACAAATTCCCTGAAGATACTAATCCAGCAGATGATTTCCACACGTATGCTGTTGAATGGCAAGAAGGTGAAATTCGCTGGTACGTAGACGGTTACCTTTATGCAACTCAGCGTCAATCTGAGGTTTTATATAATTCAAAAAATGAGCCTGCGGGCTTAAAACATCGTGGTTGGTTTGCAGAATACTTTGAACAAGGTTCTGGCGAACTTACAACGCATTGGGATAGCGCACCATTTGATAAAGACTTTCACTTATTGCTAAACCTAGCAGTAGGCGGTGACTGGCCTGAAAACGTAAATGATTTAGGTGTAGACGCTAGCGCATTTGAAAATGGCCAAACTTTTGCTATTGATTACGTACGTGTTTATCAATGTGCATCGAACCCTAATACTGGTAAAGGTTGTGAAACCATTCGTCCAGGTTACAACAGCTTAGACGATGCCTTACTTGAGGGTGATGCCCCAGTTCCTATAGCAGGAGGAGTTACTCCATTAACCATATTTGGTGATTCTTTTAATATTAATTGGCCTGCGTGGGATTGTTGCGGAGGTTCAACTCCTGCAATAGTTGTTGATGAACAGCAAGGTAATACAGTTGAGTTTAGTGTTGGTGAAAACCCAACAGTAAACGGCTTTATTTCAAGAGCGGAAAACATCACTGATGAGGCGGGTGTAGCCTCCCCTTTTGATGCTACGCCCCTGTTAGCACAAGGGTATTTTCAATTTAAAATGAAAGTAACTAGCGCACCTGCTGATGCAAACTCTACATGGGTCGTTAAGCTTGAAAGTGCAGGAGATGCACCAACTGCGGCCGAATTACCTATTACTCAAAGCGTTGAAGGTATTGCTCCTGTTGTAGGACAATGGCAAACATATACATTTAAATTAACCGATCTTGTTGCAGCAAACTTAGATATTAGCGCTATTGATGTAGTGATGATTTTTCCTACATGGGGCACTGGTAATGGCGCTGTATATAGAATAGACGATGTGAAAATCACGCAAGATTTTCCAGAGCTTAATGTGTTCACAGATACTCAAAATCTTGATTGGCCAATGTGGGACTGCTGTAGCGGCTCTACGCCAGTGGAAGTAATGGATGATGAAGAGCATGGTATAACAGCGGAATTTACAATAAATGATACGCCTACAGTAATGGGTTTTAACAGCCGTACATCTGTTGGCGGAAGCGGTGAGGCATTTGATGCAAGCGCTATCATAACGGTTGGTCAAATTACGTTTGATATGAAAGTTACGAGTATGCCAAGCACACCCGACGCGCCATGGTTTTTCAAAGTTGAGTCAAACGAAGGTGACTCTGCCGTAGAGCTTGCACTTACTGAAAGTGTTGAAGGCATTGCCCCTGTTTTAAACGAATGGCAAACATATACTTATACACTTTCTGACTTATCGGCTGCCGGTTTAGATGTAAGTGCGATAGATGTATTAATGATTTTTCCTAATTGGGGCCAAGGTGCTGGCGCAGTATATCGTGTTGATAATGTAAAAATTTCAAACCCATAATTTAGATTTCACTGACAAAATTCTAGGTGTTTATACCAATTGCATTAAACAAGAGATCTATTATAGCGCTAAGAAAATAGCACAATAACAAGGCGAAAATTGTGACATATAGTTGTTCTATATAAATAATTTTTAACACAGTTAGTGAGTTGTTTAATGCGATAGAATGATCATATTTTTAGTAAAATTGGTATTACACAGCACCTTCACTCTTGAACAACATTTTATAAAGCAGAGCTATTATGAACACATTCAATTTTAAAAAGAGCCAACTTGCGGCTTCTGTGTCTCTCATCATTGCTGCGAGCACATTAAACACAGCTATTGCGGCAGAAGCAGAAACAAGCGTTTCATCTGATGTAGAAGTTATTGAAGTAAAAGGTATTCGTGGTTCACTTATTCGTTCTATGGATATGAAACGCGACTCTTCTGGCATTGTAGATGCCATTTCATCTGAAGAAATGGGTAAATTCCCAGATACCAACTTAGCAGAATCATTACAACGTATTACCGGTGTATCGGTTAGTCGCGCAAACGGTGAAGGTAGCCAAATTACAGTACGTGGTTTTGGCCCTGAGTTTAACTTAATAACCTTAAATGGCCGCCAAATGCCGGGCACAGGTTATACACGTTCGTACAACCTTGAAAACATCGCCTCTGAAGGTGTAAGTGCGCTTGAAGTATTTAAAACAGCACGTGCAGACGTGCCAAGCGGTGGCTTAGGTGCAACAGTTAATATTTCTACTGCGCGCCCTTTTCAAAAGCCGGGTCAAAACTTTTCAGCAACCGTTAAAGCAAATCACGACTCGTCAAACGAAGCTGGTGATGACGTAACACCAGAGTTTTCTACTGTTTACAGCAATACTTTTGTAGATGACACTTTTGGCTTTGGTTTTTCGTTTTCGCACCAAGAGCGTGACTTTCAAAAACAAAGTGCCAATATTCAAGGCTGGCAGGCAAACGTAGACTTACCTGAATTAGATAGCAGCAACGTCGTTGATAACCGCACAGACCCTGCAGGTAACTACTACTTCCCTAAAGACATGAATTACTCTATTGAAGATGTAGAACGTGAACGTACAAACGGACAAGTTACCTTTCAATACGCACCGGTAGATGGCTTTGTAGCAACACTTGATTACACTGCAAGTAAAGCAGTTACAGGTTCTCAAAGTATTGGTTGGGGTATTTGGAACGACTTTGGTAGCAATATTAATGGCTACGAGCTTGATGAAAATGGTACGGCTGTTTATGCTGATATTAGCGGTAACGATGCCTCGTTTACAGCCAACAAAGGCACTACAGAAGTAAAAGCGCGCTCACTTGGTTTAAACCTAGATTGGGAAATTAGCGACACGTGGCACGTAGAGCTTGATTACCACGACTCTAAAAACGAAACTGATAACGGCGCCGACAATGGGCTGGGAAGTGCCGGCCAAGTAATTTTAGGTTCTGATCAGCTAGCTAATAAAATTTATGATTACCGCACGGGCGAAGTACCCAGTGCACAAGTTAATTGGTTAAATGGCACAAGTGAATTAACGCCTGGCGAAATTGATTCAAACTTTAGTCAGTTTACTCACTCACCGGGTGAGTCAAACATTGAACAATTACAGCTACATACAACATGGTATAACGAAAGTTATGACATTGGTTTAGTTAAAGTTAAATTTGGCGCATCACGTACAGAACAAAACACCGGTGGTTACACCGCGTGGAGTGGTTTAGTAGGTGGTCCAGGCTTTAACCCATCATATACAGAAATATTCCCAGACGGCATGTTTACCCGTCACGATACATCGGGCCTTTTAGATCAATTTGAAGGGGGCGGCAGTGACTTACAACCTGGTTACTACTATACCTACGATTTTGACGAAGCTGTTGCGCGCCAAATTGCTTACTTAACAGCTGATGTGACAGGCGGCGATGCATACGCCGCAAATGCATATATGGATGGTATTGACAGCGAAAGCTACGTAGAAGAAATCACTAATAGCTTTTATGTTCAATCAAGCTGGGAATTTGACGTAAGTAACTACTACGTAAAAGTAAATGCAGGCCTACGCTATGAGCAAACAGATGTAACCAGTACTGTGCGCCAACGCGTTGAAGATCAAGTTAATTGGATCAGCGCTTCTGAGTGGATCATGCAATACGCTGCTGGCGGCGATGATAACTTCTTAGAGCAACAAGGTGATTACGATGTTTTACTGCCTTCAATCGACGTAAGTGTTGATTTAACTGAAGACGTAGTAGCCCGCGTATCTTGGGGTAAAACAATGTCGCGTGCACCACTGGGTAATTTAGCCGGTGGCCGCAGCTTAACAGGCAGCCCAAAACCAGGTTCTCGCACAGGTAGCCAAGGTAATACAAACTTATTACCGTTTGAATCAACAAACCTTGATTTATCACTTGAGTATTACTACGCAGAAGGCAGCTACGCATCTGTTGGTTACTTTAAAAAAGACGTTGATAACTTTATTCAAACCACTATTACGCAAACCACTATTGATGGCTTGCACGATATTTTAAACGGCCCTCGTTACTTACAAGCCGTAAGCGATATTGAATCACGTGGTGAGCAAGCAACAACCGACGCTATTTTTGCACAAATGATTGCCAGCGGTTACGGCAATGCAAATGGCGTTATTGAACCAAACAGCGACGATCCGCTAATTACATGGAATATTAGCCAACCACAAAACACCGACAGTAAATCGGTAGATGGTTTTGAAGTAGCTGTTCAGCACTTAATTGGTGAAACCGGTTTTGGTGTTGGTGTTAACGCAACGTTTGTAGATGGCGACGTTGAATTTGATAGCGAAAGCCTTGATCAACAAGCACCGCTTACAGGCTTAAGTGACTCAGCTAACTTCCAAGGCTTTTACGAAAAAGACGGCCTATCAGTTAAAATTACTTATGCATGGCGCGACTCATACCTAATTGGTGTTGGCCAAGCGCAAGGTTCAGCTGATGCGCCTCCGCAATATGCTAAAGCGTATGGCCAATGGGATATGAGCGTTAACTACGATGTAAACGAAAACGTAACGGTATTTTTTGATGGCATAAACTTAAATAATGCCACCGAAGAAGGTTACGGACGTTACGAAGAGCAGTTCTTATTTGCTAATCAATACGGTCCTCGTTACTCAATTGGTGCTCGTTACACGTTTTAAACTATTCCCTAGTTAGAATAGTTAAGCCGCTTGTTTCAACAAGCGGCTTTTTTTATAACGTTTTTATTTGCTCAAGCAATACATCAGTTGTCCAATCAATGCCGTTATATGCCACATCGGGTTGGTAAAAGTCTCCTGCCCCATGTAGCGCATAATACAGTGATTGTATTTTGTTTTAACCAAGCCTAATTGCAATTACCACAAAACAACTAGTCTATTTTTTAGGCAAAAATCTAATGCATATTTTACTAAACTGCAAAGTTAAGATGGGTGCTTCGTTTATTTTTACCTAAATGCCAGCTCTAGAGATTGCTTAATGCTTGAGTAGACGAATCCATTCATCGGGGTTTGCTAAAATAAAGTCATAAGTATCTTCATTATCTAAAGTGATTGTTATGGCATCGCTTGTTAGTGGTAAAATGCCTGCGCCTGTCCCTGCTGACTTTTCAATTTTTACGATTGCGCTTCGTGTAAAAGTATAAGGCCCTAAACCAGCACTTTCATTGTATGGCTCAAAACGTACTTCACCTTGCGTTACATAAAATTTACCATCGGCTTTTGCAACACCACTTTGATACGTAGCGGTAGATGATTTGAGTATTTTATTGTTCATTCGGCGTTCCTGCTAATTAATGTACGTCAATAAAATGTATTCACTTTAGTAAGTTATATAGCTTTATGCTTTAAGGCAATTAGTTTGTACCTAAAAAGCAAATTATGATGACACCTACTTTATTTAACCCATTAGAATCTGGGCATCAAAAAACGCAAAGTTTGGATGGGTTTATTGTTAATTCTTCTACATCTTGTTAATTCTTCTACAGCCTCAACGCCAAGCTCACCGGTAAATTGGGAGCGTAGCGAGTAATTTATCCGCGTGCAGCTTTTTGTTAGGCATAGTCGGGGCAAGCTCCCTATTTTAAGCAGCACTTCTTGTGTTTTTTCCCACTACCACATGGGCACTTTTCATTACGCCCAATCTTCTTAGATTTTCTAGTTACTGTGTTAAAATTAACCTTACTTTTTCCTTTCAATGACTGAGGCTTAGGAAGACCCTTAGTCGCCTTGTCCATTTCATCAGACTGTTCCCATTTAAACTCTTTACTAACACCAAATCTCAACCTTTGGGAACTGGTGCCAATGCATACACCGAACCATTGGTCAGCCTTCTGCTCATATTTCCTGACCTCACAATGACGATCTAACCGCTTCGCAGCCTCGGAATCTGAGTCATTGTTGCAGTGAATAGTAAGCCCCGTACTTCCTTCACTTATGCCAAGTGTTAAATCATGATGTTTACCATCTTTTTTCCCCAATTCAACTAGCTTCGATATTCCGTCATTAATCATTTCGATTGTGTCGCCACTAAGTGTCAACAGCATAAAACCGAAATCTACAGTGCCTGAATGTTCACGCAATTCAATGTCTTTAACCAATCTGTCGAAGTGCGTTCCTTCGTACTTTGTTAATATCCCATCTGGAGTCTCACTGCCAGGAATGCCATCTCGTCTCGTCATCATTGCAAGATCTAAGTCAGCGCAAATGTCATCTCCTAGCTGCATCATTGTGTATTCACCATCCATCCAGAGATTTTGTTTTAGATGGTATGACAAGATCGTTAGCTCGTGAGTGGATAATATTTTATCGCCATACAGCGTTCTTCTGTTGACGTAGCTTAGGAAGTGCAAAGGAGACCTTAGCATCTCTGTTGCAACATCCAAGAAGAAAACATCCATCACAAATGCTGGTTTAATCAAATCGGTAGGATTTTGCTTGAGGAACTGCCTAGCTTGAAATGACAAAGCGGGATAATGATCAGATACCACGCAGAAGGGGTAGATTTCTTTAAATTCTCTTCTGATGGTTATTTCATTACCCTTTTCGTCTAAGAGCTTATAGTTATTGTCAGATAAATAATTTGAACATGAAAAGGCTTGGTCATATGCATCTTGAACGGCTTTTTTAAAGTCATCTTTTAGAGATAAGTCGTTCCCTTTGCGGGCAGCTATAGTCAGTTTCTTTGACTTTGCCTGCAATACTATTGCTCTATTTGCAAACACTACAAGAACGTCTATTTCACCAACTTTATTGCGCTTCGCATCAACAATATCAACATTCTGAAAAACTCGTTTTTCTCCGAAAACTCGCACAAGCCTTCTGCTTGAAAATTCTTCTGTAAATTCGCCGCGATGTCCCATCGCAATACTTCTGTACGCCGCATCCGAATTGAACCAAAAAAACGGCGTTTCGTATAACGCTTCTACCAAACTGTAATTTTGAAACAGTAAGTATTTATCTTCTTCAAGCTTTATTATTGGATAGGCATTTATTGGATTAAAGTCATCTAAGGATATGAAGTCGTTTTGTTCAATTGGCGAAACAAAAGATTCAATAACACAGCTACAAGCCTCAACATCCAATCCGGACTTAGCGGCTATTTCTCTCAAGGAAAAGGTATAAGCTTCAAAGAAAGTCCATTCGTTTGGATGTTTATTTGCTAAACCAACAAGAGCATCATTAATCTTGTCGTTCTGCAACACCTGAATTGCTGATACAACAGACATGACTTGCTCAAGTGAATAGCCTTTGTTTTCAATTAGCCATGCGTTATCTTTTCTGTACTTATCTTCAGCTAGATCTCTATACTGAAAGTGGTATGCTGATTCACCCCCATAAAAAATTGACTCTCTTAATACAGCGCCAGAATTGAAAGGGTTAAAGTCAGCATCACCAATTTTATTTGGGTCAAATATCTCTTGCATTGGTGGCATCATGGAATGATGCAACTCCTGAAGTAAAGCATCTGTTCCGCTAATATATTCTTGCATCACTTCTGGCGAAGGTATTGTTGCATCTATATTCTTTTTACTTGCCAGTCCAATTAGTGTAGATATTTCTGTTCTTACCAAACGCTCCATTGAGAATTGTTGCAATACATCTTCAGGCTTCACTTCATCAGCGTATCTGATGGTGTTATCTCGAAAACAGAAATATGCGATTGCGTGGATGTAACCGGTAGATTGGCAAAGAACTTCTAGTTCTTTAAATATTTCGCTTTCCTTTCTGGCTATTTTATTTTCCGGCATCCAGTGCTCTCCAGATTGTATTGCCTAACACCCACATAAGGGGCAGTAACGCATGGGCTAGAATCCGAGCGAAGCGACAGAGCCCATGCGTTACTGTCCCAGCGAGCCTGCGAGCGGCTTAAAGTGATTGTTATATTTTTTTACCAAGCTTCTCTGAGCGGCTTTTTTTAACCTGTTTTTTTGAGTCCGTCTTTCCTTTGATAAATTCTTCAATACGCTCTATTTCATTTTTTTGAGCGATATCTTGCTGCTTTATCGAGTAAGATTTAGCTTCATCCTTGGTGCTAAACGATTTCATAACTTTTCCATCTACATCGATAACATCATAGATGATTTTATTTCCATCTTTTCTAGACTCAATCGGATAGAGAAGCTCACTGTTTTCAGAATTCAAATTTGTTTCCTTAAAATATAACAACTTTGTCTACGACATTTGTCGTTTTATAAACCGACAAATGTCCCTATATTACAATGCATTTATCTTAGCCAGCAAATAACCACCTGTAAACAATTAGTTAACTACAAAGAAATCTCCGTTAATGCTGTAACACACCAAAATGGGGGAGAGCAGTAATATCCGACAATGCATAAATCACTGCACATTTTTAGAGCAACTTTTATAAAAAGTTAATATCGTAAAATCGTTTTTAACGCAGGTAATGAGTTATTAAAACGCTTAGGTTTTAACGTTTTGAACCCGGCTGGTATTGTACTTATATATTACAGCACGCTTAAAGTAGCGTTGTGAGCAATGTGAATAAAAGCGCTGCAAATATGCAGCGCCCTCATTACTTAATGGTTGTTGTGTTTAAGTTTGAATTGCTTTATTAGAAAAAGCCGAGCGGGTCTTCGCTATAGCTCACTAATAAATTTTTAGTTTGTTGGTAGTGATCGAGTGCTAGTTTGTGTGTTTCACGCCCTATTCCTGATTTTTTATAACCACCAAATGCAGCATGTGCTGGGTACATGTGGTAACAGTTGGTCCACACTCGGCCAGCTTCAATTTTACGCCCCATGGTATAAGCACGGTTCATGTTTCTGCTCCACACCCCTGCGCCTAAGCCAAATTCTGAGCTGTTGGCAAGTTCGAGTGCTTCGGCTTCATCTTTAAAGGTCGACATAGAAATAACAGGGCCAAAAATCTCTTCTTGGAATACACGCATGTCGTTTGTACCTTTAAGCAGTGTAGGTTGTATGTAATAACCACCATTTAAATCGTCATTTAGCTGCTCTACGTTTCCGCCGGTGAGTACTTCGGCGCCTTCTTTTTTACCTATGTCTATGTAACTAAGTATTTTATCAAACTGTGCTTTTGAAGCTTGAGCGCCCACCATGGTTTCGCTGTCGAGTGGATTGCCACGTTTAATTTGTTGGGTACGTTCGAGTATGCGCTCAATAAATTGCTCGTATATATCTTCTTGAATAAACAATCTTGATGGACAGGTACATACTTCGCCCTGGTTAAAGTAAGCAAGTACGGCGCCTTCTATGGCTTTTGATAAAAACGCGTCGTCTTTTTCCATTACATCATTAAAAAATATATTGGGCGATTTACCGCCAAGCTCTACCGTTGAGGGAATAATGTTTTCAGCAGCACATTTTAAAATATGTGAGCCGACAGGTGTAGAGCCTGTAAATGCAATTTTAGCAATGCGTTTACTTGTGGCCAGTGCTTCGCCTGCTTCTTTACCAAACCCATTTACAATATTGAGCACGCCTGCAGGCAGTAAATCACCAATAATTTCCATTAAAACTAAAATAGATGCTGGAGTTTGTTCGGCTGGTTTTAGTACCACACAGTTACCTGCAGCAAGAGCTGGGGCAAGTTTCCATGCGGCCATTAAAATAGGGAAGTTCCACGGGATAATTTGCCCAACCACACCTAACGGTTCGTGAAAATGATATGCCACCGTGGTTTCGTCAATTTCACCAATACTGCCATCTTGCGAGCGCAGGCACCCTGCAAAGTAGCGAAAATGATCTGCCGCGAGCGGAATATCAGCAGCGAGTGTTTCACGAATTGCTTTACCGTTATCCCATGTTTCGGCAACAGCTAGTAACTCTAGGTTTTGCTCAATTCGGTCGGCTATTTTTAGCAGTATGTTACTTCGGTCGGTCACCGACGTTGTGCCCCATTGCTCTCGCACTGCATGCGCTTTATCGAGAGCCAGCTCTATGTCGTCTTTATCTGAGCGCGGTATTTGGCAAAACACCTTACCGTTTACTGGGCTTATATTATCAAAGTATTGGCCATTTACTGGCTTCACCCACTCTCCGCCAATGTAGTTCCCGTATTGTTGTTTAAAGTTTACGAGTGCGCCATCGCTACCTGGATTTGCATATATCATGTGTGTGCTCTCTTTATTGTTGTTAGCTAAAGGTCGAACATTTATATAAAACAAAATGCTTTATATTTAATCAATGTTGATTGACATTAAACTAACAAGTACCTAAAAACTTGATTAGCTGTCCACAAAAGTTGTCTGTGAGTCCAAACTAATAAAACCTAAAGGATTGATATGCACACATCTCAGTTAAACAAAAAACGCCAACAACTTGATGTATTAATAGAAAATAAAGTCACATTCGCTGCAGATAGCAGTGAGTTGAGTATCTACGACACGTATCAAAGCGCGCAAAAGGTAGCACTGCACTCAAACGAGCTGCTGTTTTGTGCCATGCTAAGCGGCAAAAAGGTAATGCACGTAGAAAGGAGCCAATACCATAAAGTATTTTTACCACACGAGTCGTTTGTATTAGCGCCAGAGCAAGGTGTTTTAATTGATTTTCCACAAGCATCAATGCACGCCCCAACCACCTGTTTAGCCATTGAAATTAGCACAGATAAAATAACGAGCGTGGCGAATGCACTAAACATGCAGCAAAATTTTGCACACGATGGCTTATTTGAATATGTACCTCAGTTAGTGCATACCCAACATAATATTCAAACGCAGCAATTATTAGAGCGCATGGTGCATTTATTTAGTGAGCAAGGCGCACAGCGACATTACTTGATTGATTTGTCGTTGAACGAATTGATCACCCGTTTATTACAACAACAAAGCCGCGAGCTATTGCTAGCTAGCTGCGATAAGCCACGCCTTAAAACAAAAGTGAGCGATGCCCTGCTTTATATTGAAGAACACTTAAGTGAAACGCTCGACATAAATACCTTATGCAAAATAGCATGTATGAGCCGAAGTAAGTTTTATCATCAATTTAAACTCGCATTTGGCACTACCCCAGCCCTTTGGCAGCAACAGTTAAGACTAAAAAAAGCGCGTACTCAATTACTACAAGGCCATGCAATTAGCCAAGTGTGCTTTGATGTTGGATTTAATAGCGCGAGCCACTTTAGTCGCCTATTTAAACAAACCTTTGGCATTGCGCCTAAAGAATGCCGACATTAGCCCTAAAATCTTATTTTTTTACTTTGCTAACGCCCTGAATATGTTAGTTTATTAACATGTGTATTGAGTAAAGAATTGGTATGAGTAAGCAAACCCGCTGGACCCTAAAAAGTATTGCTAAAGAGTTAGGTGTGTCTAACGCGACAGTATCTAATGCGTTTAATCGCCCTGATCAGCTATCGGCTAAACGCCGAGACGATATTCTTGCAGCGTGTAAAACTTTGGGCTATTACGGGCCCAATAAGGCCGCGCAATCGTTGCGTAATGGCACATTTAATATTGTCGCTTTAGTGCTGCCCGATAGTGTGGAATACATGGTGTCGGACCCTGTAGCTAGTAGCTTTATGCGCGGTGTTACCTCAGTGCTTGAAAAAAACGGCATTAATGTTTTATTGTTTTCAGGTAATAGCGATACCCTTAATAACATAGTCGACTTTGTCGATGGCTTTATTTGTTATGGCCGCCCTCGTAATAACGCGTTAGTTGAGCAGTTAAAAACAGTGTCTAAACATGTAGTGACAATTGATTTTGATATTGCTCGCAATGCCTCTGTAAATATTAATAACGAGCAAGCAAGTTACGAAATAGCTAAACACGTACTGCATAATCAAAACGATAAAGTGGCTATATTAGGCCTTAGATTACTTGATGAAAACGTATTGTGCCGGGTGTATGAGCATCACGAATTTGAAACCGGACAATCTATTTCGCATCAACGTTTACGTGGTTATCAACGTGCTTTAAGCGAGGCAAATATTACGGTAGCTGACGATCGTATTTGGAACATTCCTGAAAGTAGCGAACGTTTTGCCAATATTGCTGCAAAAGAAGTACTTAGTGCATCACCGCGTCCTAACGTTATAATTTGTATGAGTGATTTAATTGCCCTTGCCACAATGCGAGAAGCAATAAAACAAGGCATAAAAATAGGTAAAGAACTGCGTATTGTAGGCTTTGATGGTATTGATGAAGCAGCCCGGTTTGTACCTCGCCTCACCACCATTCATCAAAACAGCCAAGAAAAAGGCGTTATAGCCGCTGAATTATTTATTTCTAAAGAAGAAAAAACTCAGGAAGTCAGTTACGAATTAGAGATTGGTGCCAGTAGTTAGCTTACAAGCCTTGTAATTGTTTTATGTGTTAAAAAGCCAAGCTTAAGTAGCTTGGCTTTTGCTTTACATGGCGTTTGTAAATTACTTTTATAGCATTAAGCTAAAAATGAATTTAAGTTAATCGTTGTTTCTTCATCACCGTTTACCTGCGTAATCAGTGCATGGCGTAATTTAAAATCAACAGTAAGTGAAATAGTTTGCTCACCTAGTTGCCACGATAAACAACACATACTGCCTTCACCTTGCGCACTAAACTCACCTGCAAATGCAGGGTGTGAATTGCGAATTTTAATTAATTCAATTAAACCTTTTACTACAGGCTTATTTAAGGCTTTGTCGATTATATTTGCATCTAAATATGGGCGGTTAATATCACGGCCTACATTTGTATTAGCTAATAGCTCCATGTCGTTTTCGCAAGCAAATAAGCCGCCGTAATATACTTGTGGTACACCTGGAGCAAAAAATTGAATTGCACGCGACAGTAAGTAATCAAAGTCTTTCGCGCCTAATGCGTTGTAGTACGTACAGTTAACTTGATATAAGTCGACATTACTCGCCGCAGCGCCCGTAGCTTGGCGGCTTTGGTTGTTGCTGTTGGCGTGCATTGTTTCTACGAGGTTATCAATCTGCTGTGCATTTAATAGCCCTGGTTTGTCGCCCATTGGACCTGCGTCAATAATGCCAATACCGTCGTGTGTATCAAGTACAGTTAAGCAATTACGTGGCGAAATTTGTAACCATTTGAGCAGTGCATCTACATCGTTGTTAAATAAGCTGTGTAAAATAAGCGGTGGTAACGCAAAGTCGTAAACCATATTTACGCGTTTTGCCACTTCTACCTGAGTTTGATAATGGCTATGAATTTCTGCAATGGTTTCCATGCCTAAATCGTTTGCTTGCTTAGATAAGTTATCTAGGTAGCCAAACGTTTCATCAAGCATAAAGCAGTTAGTGCCAGCTTGCTTAATGGCGTAACCCGCTGCATCTAAACGAATAATATTTACATTGTTAGCCGAAAATTTAGTAAGTACATTATTTAAATACGCAACACCGGCTTCTACTTTTACGTTTATGTCAATTTGGTTATCGGTAAAAGTGGTCCAAAAGTCATACGTTTTACCATCACCACATTTCATAGGGGTAAAGCAACTACCAGGACGTGGGCGGTAAATTGCTTTTTGCTCAGCTTCACTCATACCATTTGGAAATACATCATCTTTGGTTAAAAACAAATCCCAAAATTCTGATTGCTTACCCTTTGCTAGTAAATCTTGAAACTGAAAAGACTGCGCCGATACATGGTTAACAATTAGGTCTGCCATTAAATCGAGATCTTTACCTAATACTTGTATGTCTTCCCAAGTGCCTATTCTAGAATCAACTTCACTATGATCAATAGGGTCAAAGCCAGCATCGCTGCCATCAATAGGATTGTAAAATGGCAATAAGTGCACACCACCAAATACGCCTTTTAAAGGGCCGTTTAAAAGTGTAGATAGCGCGCCTATATTTTGGCCAGTGATTCGATCAGCATATGTGATCAATTGAACTTTATTCTTCATCATTGTGTGATTACCATGTTGAAACTTAATCGATTAAGATATATCTTTAACTAGCGAGTAAGAATTTACAAGTAATTTTTAATAATTTTACATACAAATTTCGTGGCTAACGTAATACTACAGTAAGCAACTGACTGACTTACGAAGTGTTAATAGAGAATTTAACGAGGAATAAACACATGACAAAATCACACACACACGTAAGCAGCGACCCACTGCAACAAATACGCTGGCTTACATACATGATGTTTTTTATGTTTGCCATGACCTCTGACGCAGTCGGCATGATAATCCCCGAACTTATAAAGGATTTCGGTTTGAGCATGACTCAAGCTAGTGCATTTCATTACGCTCCCATGGCACTAATAGCCTTTAGTGGATTATTTTTAGGCTTTTTAGCTGACAGCCTTGGTCGTAAAAAAACCATTATGCTAGGTCTATTAATATTTTCCGCGAGTTGTTTTTTATTTGCATTTAGCACCAGTTTTACTTTCTTTTTAGTATTGCTTTGCTGCATAGGCCTGGCCATTGGTTTATTTAAAACCGGCGCACTGGCATTGCTTGGCGATATTTCACATAGTAACGACGACCATACTAAAACTATGAACAAGGTTGAGGGCTTTTTTGGCATTGGCGCTATTGTAGGCCCTGCCCTAGTTGGTGTTTTATTAGTGCAAAACGTTAGTTGGACATACCTGTACATTACTGCGGGCGTAATGTGTTTAATCCTTGCTTTATTAGCATGGCGCGCAGACTACCCTGACGTAGTTAAAACAACTGAAAAGCCAGCCTCTTTGGCCACGACCATGAAAATGGTAAAAAACCCTTATGCACTTGGCTTTTCTTTAGCTATTGCACTTTATGTAGCGACTGAAGTGGCTATTTATGTATGGATGCCAACGCTATTAAAGGACTACACAGGCTCTTGGCCACTCCTTGCCACTTATGCACTTACTATATTTTTTATACTACGTGCTGCAGGTCGTTTTATTGCTGTATGGTTACTAAATCGTTATAGCTGGCAAGGTGTTATGGCTTATTTAAGCTTAGGTATTGCGCTTTGTTATGTGGGTACACTTATTGGTGGCGTTGACTGGGCTGTAGGGTTACTACCTCTTTCAGGTTTATTTATGTCTATGGTTTATCCAACTTTAAACTCTAAAGGTATATCGTGTTTTCCTGCTGAGCGCCATGGAGCCGTAGCCGGCGTTATATT
>NZ_AUTI01000374.1:0-2924 GCF_000497995.1 Pseudoalteromonas sp. TB25 | reverse complement strand
CTGCTTTAGCTCCTTTATTTATGGGTATGATCAGCGATTACTTTGGCCATGTGCGCTATGGCTTTTACTTAGCAACAGGGTTTGCCGTGATTTTATTTGTAGCTATGTTGTTCAATTATTTACGCGACCCATCAATGAGTGCTTTACAAGAAAATAACCCAACAGCTTAATAAATTTGTATCTCAATACAATAAAAAATACTTTTAAAATCAACATATGAATAATAAAAGAGCAAATTAAACACAAAATAATTTGCTTATTGTAAAATATTTGTTATTTTTACTTAATCGATTAAGTGAAAATAACAAATCCTACTGGGTTCAACACAACGAGGCGTTCACATGACAACACACAATACACCTTTATATTTAATCAGCGCTTTAGCACTTGCCGTAAGTCAAGGCGTTAACGCACAAGAAACAGACCAAGCAACACCTGAAGCATCACAAAACAAAGGTCTTGAAACAATTGTTGTAACCGGCGTACCACGTCGAACAACAATCATGGCTTCAAGCGTTTCAGTTAGTAGCGTATCACTTGAACAAGTTCAGGTGTCTACTCCTCGCTCAACAGCCGAGGCTTTTAGAATCATTCCTGGTATCCGTGCAGAATCGACAGGTGGCGAAGGTAATGCAAATATTGCTGTTCGTGGCCTGCCAGTTGCTTCAGGCGGTGCAAAATTTTTACAATTACAAGAAGATGGTTTACCTGTACTGCAATACGGTGATATCGCTTTTGGTAATTCAGATATTTTTATGCGATTAGATAACACTGTGCAAACTATCGAATCGATTCGTGGTGGCTCAGCATCTACTGCCGCAAGTAATGCACCTGGTGGCATTATTAACTTTATCTCTAAAAATGGCGAAAACGAATCTGGCAGTGTATCTACAACACTTGGCTTAGATTACGACAGCGTTCGTACAGACTTTGAATACGGCACTTACTTAACCGATAGCGTGCGTTTTCATGTTGGTGGTTTTGTTCGACAAGGCGAAGGCCCGCGCGAAACAGGTTACACGTCTAATAAAGGTGGCCAAATAAAAGCTAATCTTACTAAAGATTTCGACAACGGTTACGTTCGCCTTTATTACAAACACTTAGACGATAAGAGTGTTGGCTACCTTCCTATGCCAATGTACTCAAATGGTGACTCTATTGCTGGCTTTGATGCGCAATCAGACACACCTCACTCAGCGTTATTTACTAAAACAGTACGTTTAAATGGTGAAAACCAAATCAGTAGCGGCGATATTCGCGATGGTATGAATCCAAAGGTTGACTCTGTTGGTTTTGAAGCTGTATTTGATTTAGATAACGATTGGCGTATCGAAAACCGTTTTCGTAAATCATCAATAAGCGGCAACTTTAACTCGCTTATTCCTGCAGAGGTTGGCAGCGCATCATCTATTGCACAGAGCATTGGTGGTGTAGGCGCAACACTCAGTAACGCAAACACGGGCGCTGCATTTAACGACGACCTTGCTATGCGAATTCATACGTTTGACGTAACAATGAACGACTTCGATTCATTAGTTAACGACTTTAAACTAACTAAATCGTTTGATGATGACACCAGCATTACCTTTGGTTATTACGCGTCAACACAAAACATTGCTATGTCGTGGTTATGGAATTCATACCTTATGGAGCTTAAAGGCGACAATGCTGCATTATTAAATGTTACTGCAGCTGACGGTACTGAATTTTCAGAAAATGGTTTATATGCATATGGCACACCTTACTGGGGAAACTGTTGCCAACGTGATTACGACACAGAGTACGACACCCGTGCACCATACGTTGCATTCTCTACTAAATTAGGCGACGTAAGCATTGATGCAAGTGCCCGTTACGACAGTGGCGAAGCTCGCGGTAACTATGCAGGTGCCGTAACATCAACTGTAGATATGAACCGCGACGGTGAAATATCAATCCCTGAGCAAAACGTTGCAGGTATTGATACAGCAAACGCAAGTCCAGTAAACTATGACTGGAACTATTCTTCTTATTCAATTGGTGCTAATTATCAAATTGACCCAAGCCTTGCTACGTTTGCACGTATTAGTAAAGGTGGGCGTGCAAATGCTGACCGTCTTTTATTTGGTAAAGTACGCGCCGACGGCTCTGTTGCAAAGGAAGACGCTGTTGATGAAGTAAACCAGTTTGAGTTTGGTGTTAAAAAGCGCTTTGATTCATTATCAGTGTTTGCTACTGCGTTTTTTGCCGAAACTGAAGAGCAAAATTTTGAAGCAACATCACAAACGTTTTTTGACCGTGAATACGAAGCAAAAGGGATTGAAATAGAATCTACTTACTTTATTGATGCATGGGATTTTCGCGGTAATTTAACTTGGACCGATGCAGAAATAGCAAAAGATGCGCTTAACCCAGATGTTGTAGGTAATACACCACGTCGTCAAGCCGATTTAATTTACTCATTAATGGCACGTTACAACTATGAAAAAGGCGCTGCAGGGGTAAGTTTCATTGGTACTACCGATGCATACGCTCAAGATAATAACGATCTACAATTTGACGGCTACACACAGGTAAATGGCTTTGTAAGCTATGACTTATCTGAAAACCTTAATATTGCGCTTAATGTGAATAACCTCTTCGATACAGTAGGTATTACAGAAGCAGAAGAAGGTTCAGTACCTGAAAATAACATTATTCGTGCCCGTACTATTAACGGCCGCACAACGTCGGTAACTTTAAAATACGCTTTTAACTAAATGTGTGTATTGCGCTGCGGTGAGTAGTCACTGTAGCGCCTTTTAAAGTATGAATAAATAACACCCTTCACGTTTTTTAGCCTAGCCTTGCTAGGCTTTTTAGGATATTCCAAATGACTAAACTCCTGTGCTTAGGCGAGCTATTAATTGATATGCTGCCACAAGATGCTAATAACTCAGCCTATT
>NZ_AUTI01000373.1:0-6360 GCF_000497995.1 Pseudoalteromonas sp. TB25 | reverse complement strand
TTTTTTTATGTCTAAAATTTGGTGTGTATATTGTGGCTCATAACCCGAAGGTCGTCGGTTCACCTTTTATAAGTTCAGGCTCCCGCAACCACTGAAATAAATAAGAATGAAACGGCACGCTTAAAGCGTGTTTTTTTATGTCTAAAATTTAGTGTGTATATTGAGGCTCATAACCCGAAGGTCGTCGGTTCAGCTTTTATAAGTTCAGGCTTCCGCAACCACTGAAATAAATAAGAATGAAACGACACGCTTAAAGCGTGTTTTTTTATGTCTAAAATTTGATGAGAGTGGTGAGATCATCTTCACTGCATGAGGCATTCACTTCTCATAAGCGCAAGCTCCCGCCCCCCTAAGATACACTTTAAAATGTTATAAACTTCTTAAAATAAATCGTTATTACTTAAAACCTTGTTTGGTTTGTGTTAAAACGGCACAAATATTTTTAGGTTGTTACAAATATGACTGAACTTTACCACTGGTTTGATTTAATAGGCATTGCGGTGTTTGCTGTATCGGGCACTTTGCTAGCGTATGAGAAAAAAATGGATGGCTTTGGGGTCGTAGTTTTAGCGACAGTAACTGCTATTGGTGGTGGTACAGTGCGAGATCTAATTTTAGATGTTCCAGTGTTTTGGTTACACGATCAAAGTTACTTTTTTGCCATACTCGCTTCAGTATTTGTTACAACACGCCTTATAAATAAACAAAAGCCGATACCTCATTATATTTTACAAACAGCGGACGCGTTTGGGTTAGCTTTTTTTGCAGTAATGGGGGCGCAAAAAGCACAGCTTGTTGGTATGCCCGATATGACTGCGGTAATTATGGCTGTAATTACAGGCTGCTTTGGTGGATTAATTCGAGATGTGCTTGCACGCGAGATCCCTATGCTATTAAAGGGGGAGCTTTACGCTATTACCTGTATAGCGGGTGGTACTGTTTATACGCTTGGCATTAGTTTTTCGTTAGCAACCGAAATGGCGATGGTATTAGGAATGTTAATGACCTTATTACTTCGTTTAGCCGCTATAAAATGGCAAATCACATTACACGTTTTTAAATATCCTGACTAAACTGGTGTAATTACACCATTTACTAGGATAAGGAATGTCGTTAGCTCGTATATTTTCTCGTGCTCAAGTGGGCATAAATGCCCCTGAAGTTATTGTAGAGGTTCACCTAGGAAATGGTTTACCCGCTTTTCATATTGTAGGCCTGCCCGAAGCGTCTGTTAAAGAGTCGAAAGACAGGGTACGTAGCGCACTCGAAAACTCACAATTTGGTTTTCCCGATCAACGAATAACCGTAAATTTAGCCCCAGCCGACTTACCAAAAGATGGTGGGCGGTTTGATCTGGCTATTGCGGTGGGTATTTTAGTCGCCTCTGGGCAAATAGTGTGTCCTGATATTCATAAGTACGAGTTTTATGGTGAGCTTGCTCTTAATGGTGAAGTGCGTGGTGTAAACGCTATTTTACCTTCGGTACTTGCTGCTAAAGAAGAAGATCGCTGCTGCTTTTTACCTCTTGCAAACGACAGCCTAGCAAGCCTAGTTAATGGCGTTAAACGCAAAGCCGTAAGCTCTATTCAAGAAGTATGGGGCGACCTACTTAATCAACAACCCTTGCCATTAAATATAGAGTACCCCGACTGCACGCAAGCCCCTGATTTTTTGCTCGATTTAAGCGATGTTAAAGGTCAGCCCGGTGCAAAGCGAGTATTAGAAATAGCCGCAGCTGGCGGGCATAATTTACTATTTTTAGGCCCTCCAGGTACTGGTAAATCAATGCTGGCCCAGCGAATGGCTACAATTATGCCTACTATGTCGGACGATGAAGCTATTTCAACAGCTGCGCTTTACTCTATTATTGGACAATCCATAGATTTAACTAATTGGCGACAGCGGCCATTTCGCAATCCGCATCATACGTGCTCAGCTGTTGCTTTGGTGGGGGGCTCTTCAAATCCCAAGCCTGGTGAAATTTCGCTGGCACACAACGGTGTGCTCTTCTTAGATGAGTTACCGGAATTCGAGCGTAAGGTGCTTGATTCACTGCGTGAACCAATGGAGACCGGCACAGTAACTATTTCACGTGCAGCTAGGCAAATGGAGTTCCCAGCGCAGTTTCAGCTTATTACAGCATTAAACCCAAGCCCAACGGGGAGCCATACTGATAAGCGGGCAACTCCCGATCAAGTTATGCGTTATTTATCGCGAGTATCAGGGCCTTTTATTGACCGTATTGATTTGCAAATAGAACTACCTCGTTTAACGAGTGTTGAGCTACAAAGTACCAAACCAGAGGAAACCAGTGCTGAGGTTAGAGCAAGAGTTGAGGCTGCTTATTATGTGCAGCTAAAACGCCAAGGTAAGGTTAATGCGAGACTTAATAATAAAGAAATGAGTGTGCACTGTGAACTTGCGCCTGCAGAGTTGCAATTTTTAGCTAGAGCAAGCGAGAAGTTGTCTTTATCGCCACGCTCTTACCATAGAATAATTAAGGTGGCGCGGACTATTAGTGATTTAAAAGGCGCTGAAAACATTAGTTTAAATGAGCTTAAAGAAGCACTTAATTACCGCGCATTTGAGCGCCTTATTGCGCAATTAACTAAGTATTAAATAGAAAGCATATAGCCTTTACCGCGTACGGTAACGATGCGTTTTTGATCTTTTTCGTCATTTAATTTTTTACGTAAACGACCAATAAGCACATCAACAGTACGATCGTTTGGGCTCCAATCGGGCTGGCCTATTTCTTCTGATATTTTTTCACGGGATGTGGCTTTACCTGCATTACTAATTAAGCAAATAAGCACTTTATGTTCGGCTTCAGTTAAGCGTGACTCAACGCCCGCAGCAGTAATTAATGTGCGGTTATCAGGATGAAGCTTAAAGTCAGCATATTCTATAAACTCTTCGCTTTCGTCGTCTTCTAGGTTAACTGCAACACGCTTATAGAGCGCGCGCATGCGAAGTTCTAACTCAAGTAAATCGACGGGCTTACAAATATAGTCATCAGCACCTTGTGCAAGACCTGCAATACGATCGGCTTGGGAGTCACGACTCGATAATACAATAACGCCAATATCGGTCAGTGTGTTTAATTCTTTTGCGAGCTGAAGCCCGTCGCGCTTTGGTAAGACAATGTCAATTATGGCTAATGATATAGCACCGCGCAGGTTTACCCGCTGCCTTACAATGTTAAGTGCATCAGCGCCAGTGGGGTCTACCTCTATTGTAAATTCGGTATCTGCAAAGTGATTTTGGATGCGTTTAACGAGTAGTTCATCGTCTTCAACCAATAAAACATTAATAGCCATAGTACTTTATTTTGAATGCTTATAGCTCTGTATGGTAGCACCATTAGGTAAATGCTGAGAAGGGGGTTTATTAGTTTTAAGTAACTTAATATTTCAAAGGTGTATAAGACGTTATTAGAGGATGAGGTTAGCACCTTTAGACTAATTAAAAGGTGCTAAATAATTAATTCTACTATTAATAAATCTGTATTAAGTCGTTATTTTAAAGGTTCAGGCTCAGTCATTTTTATACATCGAGTCCCACCATTGAGGCTCGTTTTTTAGCTTTTTATCAAAGTATGCGAGCATGGTGTTCCACCAATCAAATCGTTTATCGCGTGCAAAAATTTGATGGTCGGCGCCTTTGTATTCGATTAACTCTACGTCCTTATTAAGCAGTTTAAGTGCAGTGTACATTGTTAAGCTTTCGCCAACAGGTACATTGGTATCGCTATCACCATGAAGAAGTAGCATAGGTGTTGTTACTTTGTCGGCATGAAATACAGGGCTATGTTGGCTGTAAAGCTCAGGGTTATTCCACGGGAAGCTATTTTTTGATGCTTCGCCAGAATATAAGTAGCCCCACCAACCTTCACCCCAATACGAGGTAATATTAGAAATACCCGCATGAGCTATTGAAGCACTAAATATATCGGTTTTAGTTGCCAATAACATGGTCATGAAGCCACCGTACGATGCCCCTAAGTTACCTACTTTTTTACTATCAACATAGTTGTATTTATTTAAAAAGGCTTGTGTGCCTTCGATAATATCGTCTGCGGTGTAGTCGCCCCAGGCATTAACATGCTGCGCTGAAAACTTTTGTCCAAACCCTGTTGCGCCAGTAGGTTGTACTACATAAACAATGTAGCCATTTTCTGCCCATAAGTTAAACGGATAACGACCTGTAAAACCACGCGTAACTGGTGAAGTGCCGCCGTAGTAATACACGAGCGCCGGGTGCTTTTTAGTTTTATCTAAATTGCTAGGAATATAAACGCGGCCAGTTATTTCAACCCCATGTTTATTTTTAAAATTAAACTCTTCTAATGTAGGGAGTCGTATATTTGCATAGCTACTTGGTTTTGAATCCCATATTAAATCTGTTTTATTTTTACTGACGTTAAGGCGCTTTAGCTGTTGTGGCGCTAAAGCGTTAGTGCCACTTAATAAAATTTCGGTATTACGGTCGTGTGAGTAACTAAATTGTTCAACAATATCCAATCCTGTATTTAACTTTTTAAAGCGCTGTTTACTTAAATCAAATAGGTAAAGTGGTTGAGTGTCTTGCTCTGTTACTTTAATGAGCGCATCGCCGTTTTCTAAAACGTGTAGTTGGCCAATAGCGGGGTCGAATTGTTTACTGAGTGTTTTTACGTTTTTACCGCTTTCAGTAAGTAGGTAAAGTTGCCCGTCGTAGTTATTAGCAAGCATTGCTTTTGGTAGTGCTCTGCCTGCGCCATTTTTAAAGTCTGGGCCTGCAACTACATAAATATCTTTATTTGCGTATTTGGCTAAATTAAACGTTTTGAATTTACCAAGCGATGAAAGCTTGTTTGATTTTAAATCGAGTTCAACAAGCTCTGTTTCAGGGTGAGTTGATGTCTGCATTGCCATTACTGGGCGGCTCATTAATACTTTGCCACGGTTACTATTTGAATCTTCAAGGCTGTAAGAAAGAGGACCTTGGCTAAGTGCTTTTGTTAAACCACTTTTAGTATCAAGCATATAAATTTGGCTGATGGAACGTGCATACGACCAGCGATCTTGCAGACCTTTATAGTGCTTAGTTAAGCTGTTAGTGCTCTCGGGTGATTTAGACCAGCTAAACAAAAGGCTGGTGTTGTTATAAAAGGTAAAGCTATTAGCTCCTTCTAAATCGTTTGCTAATGTTTTTATTGAGAAGTTTTTACGGTTAAGTTGTTTAAGCTCACCATTTAACAAATACACTAAATATTGGTTATCTGGACTCCAAATAATGTTACTTGGTTGGCCTGCTTCAAAGCGATAAAGCGTTTGATTGTCTGAATCTTTAAGTACAGTAACTGTATTTGCTTGATTTTGTGTTTTATCACTATAAGTGCGAGTGGTAGTAACGTACTGCTTGGCATTAGGTGCGAGTGATAATTGGCTAATTGTAGGAGCATCAAACAGTTGTTTTGCAGATAAACGTTTTGTTTGTGAAGTGCTGAGCGTAATTTTATCAACCTCGCTCTTTGGAGCAAAATCAAGCGTTACATCGTGCCAATTAGCTACTTGCTGGGCTACTATTAAAACAGTGTGAGTACTGTTATTTAAAGCTAACTTATAGCTATTTTTATCGCCTGTTTGTAGTTCGCCATTAATAAATAACTGCCCTTGCTCAATCCCTTTTAAGGTAAGCGTACCTTGCGTAAAGCGGGTTGTTTCAATATTAAATTTTAGTGCCTGTAACCCACCTAAAGTGAGCGCATTGATTTTATTAAACGGTTGCCAGTTTTGTTTTTTCCCAAATATAGAAAAACTATCGGTGTCTGCTTGTAGTTGCGGCAATAGGTTGTTAATAATCGCACTGCCATGAGGTGTCTGAAAAGGCTTTAACTGCATATCTTCGGCAAGTGGGCCGATAAACTGAATTTTTGATTTATCTAATGGTGCAGCTATTGCAGCAAAGCTTAAGCTGCTAAGTGTTAAAAGAGCTGCTGCGTACTTAAATAGCTTATTTTGATGACACCATGGTGCGCTAAATTTCATTATTATGCCTATTATTATTGGAAGTTTGGCCAAATATAGCATGTATTGTTACCATGCTCACATATCCAATATAGAGGAGAGAAAGTGACTTTACTGATAGTTTATATGGTAGTGGCGATTGTTATTTCGTTTTTATGTTCTGTGATGGAGGCTGTGTTATTAAGTATTTCGCCCAGCTATGTTGCATCACTTAGAAAAAAACACCCTGGGCTTGCTAAACAGCTCGAAAAGCTTAAAAACAATATAGATCAGCCTTTAGCTGCTATTTTAACTTTAAATACAGTTGCCCATACTGCAGGTGCAGCGGGAGTTGGCGCACAAGCGGCTG
>NZ_AUTI01000372.1:23454-24958 GCF_000497995.1 Pseudoalteromonas sp. TB25 | reverse complement strand
GGTGGAGCCGCTATAGTCGGCTCTGCCATCACTTTACTTTGTTTTGCACGGCGCAGGCGCACGACTATCATAGCGCCAATAAGTACCACTATAACAAGTATTAAAGTGGGTAAAAGTAACGAGCTTGGGCTTTGTGCTACAGGTTGCGGCGCAATAACTGGCGCTGGTTTAGTTAACACCGGTGCTGGTTTTACAGGTACAGAATTTTCAGGCGTAGGTTGAACGTTTTGCTCTGGCGTCGCCGGTTTTACTTGCTCTATCACAGCTTCGTTTTTTTGCTCTGTAACTACTTGCTCGGGTGCTGCTTTTGTTGGCTCTGCATTAATTACTATTTCGTTACTATTGGTATTTAGCTGATCGTTAATTTGTTGTTTTTGATCATTAGTTAAATTAAGGGTTTGCTCGTTGATGCTTTCTTTAACAGCTTCTTCAGTGGGTTTAATTACAGGGGCAGGTTCAACAATTTTAGGTTGTGGCTGAGTAATAACAGTCGGCTCAGGCTCTATTATTTGGGGCTTAGGTTGAGCTTGAATTTCTTTTGGCTTATTACAGTTATTTTTGTAATCACGCGCAGCTTTACGATATTTTTGACTCGCTTTATTATTACTATTTTGCTGCATTTCTTGTTTAATTAAAATGCACATAGCTTCGTTGTATGCAGCACTTTGCGCACTATAAAATAGGGCAAAGCAAAGGGTAAATCTAATTAGTTTTGATATCATAAAGTTATGCGCGCTTAAATATTAATAGTTTGATTTTAAGCGCAAAATTGAAAATTATCCAGAGTAATACGACTAATCAATAACCATAAGGCTGCGATATTCATCGTAAGCAAATTGGTCTGTCATACCGCTTATATAATCTTGAACTAATCTACAGCGATAATAAAATTCGTACGCTGCAAAGTGATCGGGCTCTTCTTGCATAGCATCTATTGCGTGTTGGTAACTATTTAAGTGCTTTTTAGAGAGCTTTTTAACAAGTCGCGACTCAATTAATAAACGTGAATCGCCATTTAGAGCGCGCCTAAAGTCATCGCTGTTCAATTGCAGTAGCGGTTTGTAGCAATCGAGTAAGCCATTAATTATTCTATAACCTTGCAGCTCTAATTTTTCGACTTCTTTATTTGAAAAAACATGCTCAAGTGCCACTTGCTTTAGCATTTTGGTTACAGCGTGTAGATGGCTTCTATCTTCTAAAAGTGCTTGGTTAAAATCGCCATGGTAAATAGGTTCTATATTCTCAATAAAGCGTTTTGCAGCATGTCCAACTAGCGGATGTAAAAGTGCTACGCGCAGGTATATAAAAAATTCGCTGTTAAAGTTATACGGTTGTGCTTTGGCGCGCTCATGTGCGTAGTCAACTGCTTTATCTACAAAAGTTTGGTGCTCTGTGTCGTCTATTGTTAGGTTTATGAGTGCTTTTTTATAATGACTTTTAAGCTGTGTACATAAGAATTCGGTGCTTATGATCCCTTTTTCAACAGCATCCTCTATATCGGCTA
>NZ_AUTI01000372.1:0-23444 GCF_000497995.1 Pseudoalteromonas sp. TB25 | reverse complement strand
TCCATTATATAACTTGCTGGATGGCGGCAATATGGCTCAATAGTGAGCTCTTTTTGTAGCGCTTCAACAAAGTTTTTTTCGCTGTAGTAGTAACCCACTTTCTTCATTAAGTAGTTTTTATTTTGCGGTATGTCTTTTACATCAAGCCCAGCAGGGCGAGTGTATTTTAAAATACCAGCACTTTGGCTGTAAGTTAAATTAAGCGTTTGCAACGAATGAATTATACGTATGCCTTGAGCGTTGCCTTCAAAGTTACAAATATCAAGCGCAAGGTGTTTAAAAACAACACCTATACCGGTATTGGGCTCTTTGCAGCGCTCGGGTGTTACACTTGCTAGGTTGTTATTAAACCAGTGGTTTATTGCAGCTTCGCCAAAATGTCCAAACGGTGGGTTGCCTATATCGTGCATTAGGCAGGCCATTTCTACTAAGCTTTCCAGGGGGCGTTCTAGGTCGGTTAAGCCGTAATCTTTTTGTTGTTGGTAGCTTAAATTTGCAAAAATACGTTGCACTATAAAACGACCAACCTGTTGTACCTCAAGCGAGTGAGTTAAGCGCGAACGAACAGCTGCGTTGCGTTCAAGGGGAAACACTTGGGTTTTTTGCTGAAGCCTGCGAATAGCGGCACTGTTAATAATCCGGCCACGGTCGCTTTCTAGCGCCATTTGTAAGTTAGAGGTTGTGCGATACATTCGTGCTGGCGTTATTTTTTTACTAAAATCTATGGTCATCTTTATACTTATCCTTTTTACAATTGATGACTGGCATAGTTTTTAGCACATAGTCATTTGTCTTTAATATACAGGGTTTAATCTATCAGTTTGTATCATAAAGTAACAACTTGCTTTAAAATAATTTTTTGAGTAATTGTTGTGCATTTATAGGTGTTTATAATGAAACAGTGGATTTTAAAGGCAGTATCAATTTGCCTAATGTTAGGAATGAACAGCGCATTTGCTGCAAAAGAGCAAACTGTGGTGCTTGTATCAATTGATGGCCTGCGTTGGGATTATATTGAAAAACACGGTGCGCCAAATTTAAAAGCAATGGCCGAGCGCGGTGTTCGCGCACAAAAACTAATACCTGTTTATCCAACTAAAACGTTTCCTAACCATATTTCTATTATTACGGGCTTATTGCCGGTAAACCATGGCATTGTTGATAATAGCTTTTGTGATAAAGCGCGTAAAAACGACTGTTACAGCATGGGCAAAGCATTGGGCGATAGCACTTGGGTGAAGGGGATTCCGCTTTGGAATTTAGCAAAAATGCAGGGGCTTAAATCGGCTACTTATTTTTGGCCTGAGTCAGATGCATTATTTAACGGCATGACACCAGATTACTTTTATCACTATTCTAAATACAGCGATTACCAAAGCCGTGTTGATCAAATTATTCAATGGTTAAGTTTGCCAAAAGCACAGCGCCCACGTTTTATTGCGAGTTACTTTTCGCTAGTTGATAGCATGGGCCATGAGTTTGGACCAGACGCACCACAAACGCGAGATGCAGTTAAACAGCTTGATGAATTAATGGGGAAATTACAAACTCGCTTAAGTAAATTAGAGCAAGAGGTAAACTTAGTTATTGTCTCGGATCATGGTATGGCGAGTATAGATCCAGATAAAAGTATTGATGTAACCACACTGCCTCAAGATGAAAACTTTTTAGTTAAAAACACCGGTCCACGTTTACTCATATACACTCAACCCGATGCAATAAATGCGGATATAGCCGGCTATAAAGCTCGTTTACAAAAAGCAGCAAACGGTCGTTATACAGTATTAACTGACGAGCAGTTAGCAGCGTACCATTACAATAAAGGCACTCGCGTAGGCGATATTGTGGTGCAAACTACAGCGCCAGCGGTATTTACCAATGGTAAAAAACCAACCTATTTAGGGACTCACGGTTATGCATATACCGAGGATATGGCAGCATCATTTATTGCTGTAGGCCCTGCATTTAAACAAGGTATAAGCCTTAAAGAAGTGAGTAACCTTGATATCTACCCAGTACTTGCAAAAGTGATGGGGCTTAAATTGTTAAACAAAGTAGATGGCAATGGTAAAACATTAATGCCAGCAATTAAGCAAAAAGTGGTTGTGCATTAGCTTAATCTATAAGAGCGCGTAAGCGCTCTGCAGGGAAGAACATGTTAAAACTTTAAAGTGGGCTATTTAGCCCACTTTTTAATGCGCTACTTATTTAAAGTTAGCAATACTTGTTTTTGTAGCAGTAACCGTGCGAATTGCATACGCTTGGTTTGTAATACCAAAAGCAATACCATTTACGCTCCAGTTAGGGTTAGAGAAGTAATCGTACTGAGTTGCGCTACCGTAAACGTGCGGGTAAGCCATAATACTTGCAAACTCATTTTGTACGCCATGACCCATGCCATCTGCATATACACCGCCAGATGTGTCACCTTGTTTGCGTGAATGCGCTAAACCTTGGTTATGACCAAGTTCGTGTACAAATGTAGTTGCACCACAATCAATTGCAGTGATTGAGTACATACGGCTGCTCATTGAGCTATATAGATTGCCATTAGTGCCTTGGCCAACCCACGCTAAACCACATGAAATAAGCCCATTGCCAGCACTTTGGCCAGTACCTAATACGGCAATCATGTCGGCTTTCCAATCGCTGCGTAAACCATCTACGTAGCTGCTATTTGTAACCGAATCTAACCAATCCTCAGACGGCGTTACTGCGTAGTCACCTAAGTTTTGTTTGCCAGCTAAGCGTAGTGTTATATCAACGCCATTTTGGCTATATACCTGATTACTAAAAGCAATTAGTTGATTTATTTTAGTGTCAATATTACTAGTTGCGGCAGCTGATTGGTCGGTATATAAAATACCGATATCGATTGTTTCTGCTTGTGCAACACTTGCTGCACATAATGCCGCAGCCAGTGCGGTTGTTGTGATTACTTTTTTCATTATTGTATTTCCTTACTCTTGTTGTGGTTGGAACTGTTTTTAACTTGGTTGAGATCATAAAAAGCAGACACACTAAAGCTGCCTTATAGTGCGGCTTTAATTGCTTTTTATATTTTTTGGTTAGCCATCAATTTTTGGTGCAAATATATCGATGCTTTTATCTGATTTGGGTTTTGGTGCGGTTACTTCATGCTCTATGTGGCTTTTATATAAATCGCGTTTTGCTGCAATCCATCCGTACTTACCTTTACTTTCGAATACATAGTTGCCAGAAGGTGCAGTAAATTGGCCATATACTGCATCTTTACCTACCGTTAAAACGGTATTATGCATGCGACCGTCAACACCCACTATTTTACCAAATATGCTCTTATCGCCATTTTCAGACTCAACCACATTAGTCACTTCTGCGGTGAATGTTTCGGCTGTTTGCGGAATAGCTAAATCAAAGTTTTCGCCAGTTTCTAACGCCTGTAAAGAATTTAAATCAAACTCAATATAGGCCTCGTTATGTAAGTCAGTCGGTAAAACTTTTGCATTTATAAGCACTTGCTTTGCTTTGTCTGATAGGCGATTTACGGCATCAAATTCTTCAAACGGTAAGTTGTTGTCAGGGGCAGCAATGGGTTTAACGGTAATTGGATCTTTACTCATATCAATAGGTGCAGGGGGATGCGTATTGCGCGTTTTTTGTAAATCAATAGGAACAAAATCAATAGCAACAGGCGCGATAGGTTCGCCCGTTTCATCTGCATTAAAAAATAGCCCATAAACTGCAAATGCCGATAATGGTATAGCAATTAGTAAGACGACAGAACTCTTCATTTGTTTCTCTTTTAGTATTTTTGGTTAACTATTTGTTACGTTTTATATTATTAAATGGATTAGATCAAGATAATAAATGTAACCGAAAAGAATTATTTCTTAATTTTATAATTCCTTATAAAATATAAGGATATTTATTTTTGGTGTTTTTTTTGCTCTTTTTAGTATTGGTTTTTAGTAGTGTTTACGCGGGCTTTGGCGCAGTTACAGGTACTTGTTTGTTTAGTTAAATACAATGGTTAAAAGTGACTTTTTGACGTTAATTACAATGAAAAATAAAAAGTGAATTTATTTCACCTTTTGTAAACCAATCGCTAATTGCAATGTAATTATTGGGCACGTATGTTGTGTGCTGCATAAATGCATTACGAGGAATTTATGAAGGTGTCTGATCAGTTGCTTAACCGAATTACAGCAGGACTTGTGGCGGTAATTATTGGTTTTTCGAGTTCTATTGCATTGATTTATCAGGTAGTGATAACCCTTGGTGGTACGCCCGATTTAGTAGCTAGTTGGATTTTAATGCTCGGTTTAGTGATGGGCACAACGTCAATTGGTTTATCGTACTATTACAAAGTACCTGTTTTAATTGCGTGGTCTACCACGGGAGCTGCATTACTTATTTCAAGTGCCCAAGGGTATAACTTAAATGAGGCTATTGGCGCGTTTATGCTCAGTGCATTGTTCGTGTTTTTGTCGGGGGTTACGGGCTGGTTTGAAAAAATAATGAACCGTATTCCAAGTGAGCTTGCATGCGCCATGTTGGCCGGCGTGCTTGTTACCTTTGGTATCGATGTGTTTAATTTTATGAACGACATGCCTTTAGTAATTGGCTTAATGGTTGTTATGTACTTTATTGGCAAACGCTTTTTTGCCCGCTTTGCTATGTTAAGCGTGCTTATTATAGGTGTATTACTCGCTTGGCAAATGGGCCATATTGATACCAGCGCGCTGCACTGGAAAATGAGCGAATTTGCTTATATTGAACCCGCTTTCCACTTGCAAGCATGTATTAGTATAGGTTTACCACTTTATATAGTTACCATGACTTCGCAAAATTTACCGGGTATTGCGGTTTTGAAAGCACATAAATATAAAGCGCCTATATCTGCATCTCTTAATGTTACTGGCTTTGCAAATATGCTTAGCGCTCCTTTTGGAGCCTACTCTATTAATTTAGCCGCTATTACCGCAGCTATATGTATGAGTGATGAGGCGGATAAAAATCATGATAAACGTTATTGGGCGAGTATAGCGGCTGGCGTATTTTATATTTTAATGGCGCTGTGCGCAGCTACATTAGTTGGCTTGGTGGCAAGTTTACCGCAGGCACTTATTTTAGCTTTGGCGGGCATTGCGCTATTTGGCACCATTGCTAATAGTTTGCAGCAAGCCCTTAGTCGTACTGAATATACTGAGGCTGCAATAGTCACTTTTTTAGTAACTGCATCTAACTTAACATTGCTCTCAGTAGGGTCCGCTTTTTGGGGGATTATAGCCGGTGTGCTAACGCTTATTATCACCAGGAAAGACTAAAAACTGTGAATATGTAAAGCGAAATTATTGCTCATATAGATGATTAAAATAGTTTAACCAAGCTTATTAAAAAGGCTGCAATTGCAGCCTTTAGTTTTACAAACAGGGTTTACCTAATCATAAGTATGATGGCGAGTTACGCTAAACCGATTAAGTATGTGGTGCATAACATACACAACACATAAGCTTAAGATTATAGCCACAGATACCGAACTAAACCGGTACATTGCACTATAAACAAGATCTTGGCCTGGCCCGAGTGAATTTCCAAACAAAATACCAAATGTAGTTAACACACCAAAACCAATGCCAGGTATGCCTCCGCCTAAAATATGAAAGCGCGCAAAAACAAACGAAAGTATCCATAAAATAGCCATCGGAAAAAGTAAAAAATCAGAGTGACTATACAAAAATAGTTGCGATAGTAACGCTGCATTACAGCCTATAAGCGTTCCAATTGCTCGCTGCCAACCGGCCATACCTGCGGCTTTCCAGCACAACGAAAATAAAATAAGCACAGAAGCTGCCTGCGCAGATATTGAGTCTTGTAAATCAAGAACCTGAAAAACAACAAAAGAGAGCGTAGCCACGGTTGAGCATAACAATACCTCATGGCGAATACTTTCTTTTGCTTTAGCTGGCATTACTCGCCCGGGCCTTGCGGTTACATCAGGAAATAGGCCATGCATTAATGCTCCAATAATAACGGTTAAAAATATAGCCAAACCATTAGTTAAAATTAATGGATAAATACTGCTTCCTTGATCAACATAGCTGGAAAAATGCAGCTGAATAGAAAGACTGATCACGCCTAAAGCGCCAAATAAAAAGGCACTACCGCTACTCATTTTATGAAATAAAAAGCAGAAAACACCAAACACTAACAATGTCATAACGACTGGTAAGTGAGAAAATAATCCCTGCATTATCAGCACTATAAGTGCGCTAAATGCAGCAGATGCTATAAATTGATTTATAAGCCCACGACTTAACGTAGGTACCATGCCCAATATCAACATAGGATAAACGGTAAAAAATATACCATTGGGCCAGTTCATTAATTCACTAATAGTAAAGCCAAGGGTACAGCCACCTGCAATGCGCAGTGCTTGGCGAAGGCCGTTGGAGTCTAATTGTGGGCCTTGGCTAACAATTTGAGTCATAAAGCCTCCATTAATAAATGTAGTGTAACCAGCTAATAAACCTGATTTGTGCAGAGCCAAACCATTGCCCAATTGTTGATTCTGGTAATAATTGTACTGTTGCACGTGAGCCACTAGGCATGTTTGCTATTAAGTCTTGATGATTAATGAGCTTTAAGTGAATGCGTTGACGCTGTGCATCACGCACCCAACGATTACTGGTTTCTGTTGTACTTAGTAAACCATTAGCACTAAGTTGACCACTGCTAACGCCTGCTTCAAATGTTTCAAGTATTGCGTCGTAAACTTCACCTGGACGGCTATCAAATACTACGCGCGCTTGGGTGCCTTGCTTCATATTTGAGAGTGACTTTTCTCTAAAGTCGGCAACTAAATCTGCCTTTTTAGCAACAATAGCTAATAATGGGCTGCCTGCAACTGCGTATGCGCCGTCTAATAATTGTAAGTTAGCAACTACGCCGTCACTTAATGCGCGCACTTTTGTGTAGGATAAATTTAGCTCAGCTTGCGCTAACTGGTTAGCAGCGTGGCGCATGGCTAAGTTTTTGTTCCCTGAGTCACCTCTAGCTAAAACCGCTTCAGCTAACTGCGCTTCAAGGGCTGCAACATTTGCTTTACTCGCTTCAAAATTAGCACGAATGCTTTCAAGTTCTTGCTCCGATATAGACTTTTGCTTATAAAGCTTTTCGCCTCTGCTTTTTAATAGTTTTTGCTCATGCTGTTTAGCGTTTGCAGCACTTATTTGTGCCTCAAGCGCTTTAACATTGGTATCAAGGCGTTTATTTTGTAATTTGGCATCATCAAGGGCGAGTTGAGCTTGTTCTTTAGCTAAATTATATGGGCCTTCATCGATACTAAATAATATATCGCCTGCTTTAACTGATTGGTTATTACTAACTTGCACACTAGTGACTCGGCCACTAATTTGCGGTGATATTTGCACAACAGGGTGATAAACACGTGCTTGTGGTGTCACAGGCAAAACCATATCGGCCACTAAATAGTAAATAAATACTAAGATAAACCCTATGAGAGAAAACCTTACATAGCGTGCAAACTTTTGATCCGGTGTCATTTTTAGCCTTACTTATTAACTTGAATACATTTAAGGGCGTTTTGCTCTATTTTGATCAAACCAAATGCAATCGCATCTAGTTGCTCAACAGATAAACCGCTGTATAACTGATTTTTTATATCGGAAATAGTCTCTTGCAATGAATGTAAAATGGCATCACTTTGTTCAGTAAAATAGAGTCTTTTACTGCGCTTATCATGTTTGTCTACACGGCGAACAATTAACGATTGCTCCTCTAATTGCTTAAGCGTACGAGTCAATGAAGGCATTTCTATCCCTAAGCTATTAGCAAGCTCAAGTTGTGTTAGTCCCTCACCACGCATACTAATATGCATTAGTGCAGTCCAGCGCGATTGAGTAAGCCCTAAAGGCTCAACAGCAATGGTTACCGCTTCGCGACATAAGCGATGAACTCGGCCCATATTACCGATAACTGTTAAATCGAGCGTTTCGTGAAAAGGTTTGTGTGTAGGCATAGCCATCCCAACATAGTTAGCAAGCTAACTATTTTATCACTACTTAGCTTGCTAAGTAAATATATGTAGGAGAGGGAAGTGGCAAAATATTTGCTAAACCTCACCTTTAAAAATGGTGAGGTTTAGGGAGGTTTTAAAAGTTAAGTAAATTAGCGGGGGAGTATTGATCGGTAAGTACTTTTGTATCGGCAGGCCAATCTTGGCCGTCTTTTGTAAAGTGCATAAATTGGCTAATCGCTTTTATGTCTATACCGTATTTTACTAATTTAGGGGCGAGAGCATTTACACGCGTGTTAATTTGCGCTTCGCTCGGTATTGATTTAAGTCCCGCTAAAATAATACGGTTACTACGATTTTCGCGGCTTACATTTATAAAGTCGCCAAATACAGCGTGGTAAGTTGCCGACTCATGCTCATAAAGTTTACTACTTGAAAACGTATTTGCGGCAATAACACCGCCTTCGGCTAATACGCTTTGTACTTCTTCAAAAAACTCTTTAGTAAGCAAATGCTCCGGAATATAGTCGCCGTTAAATGCATCCAAAATAATCCAATCGTACTTTTGTTTTTTAATTGCGGCACGTTTTATAAAAATACGGCCATCTTGCACGCTTGATGTCACTAAATCGTTTTCTATAAAGTTAAAGTAATCGCGTGCAACTTTAGTTACTGCGGGATCTATTTCAACATTATGAATTTTTGCAGTGGGGTATAGCTCATGAATAACGTTAGAAAGCGTACCGCCTCCTAATCCTATAATAAGTACATTTTTAGGGTTGTCGGCTACTAAAAGGCTCGCAAAAGTAAGTTTAGTGTAATTAAAAACAAGTTTGTCGGGATTGTTTTTATACATACAGCTTTGGCTTGTTTGGCTACTTTTAGTATTAAATTTAAGGCAACGTAAGTCGCTCGTTTCTTCAACAATAATATTGCGATAAAGCGAGCGCTCTTCGTGGATAACTTTACTGCACGCAAAACCCGAAAATGCAATTAACGGCAGTAGTAGATATTTAAGCATGAGCAAGCTCCTTATTATTAGCCAAGGTATTAATTACAATCGCGACTAAACCCAGTGACCCAAGCGTTAGAGCAAAGGCGCTAATAATAGTATTTACGTCAAACGCGAGTACAAAGTAAAACGAGGTAATTATAGTACCCAGTGCACTACCAAGCGTACTTACAAAGTATAAACGCCCAGCCACTTGGCCGCTTTTATCGCTATCGGTTACCAGTAAGCGCACAGAGTAGGGCGAGATCATGCCTAAAATAACTGTAGGTATAAAAAATAAAGCAGTTGACGCTAAGAGCGAGCCGNGCTATCTTCAATATGGGTGAATATAAATTCCATTATTGGCTGCGAAAATAATGTAATAGGCACCACCATAATGCTGGCTATTAAAAATATTAAACCATATCTGGTAAGTGATGCATTTTTAGTGCTGAGTTTACCGCCAAGTAAATACCCAAAAGATAAACTAAGCATAAATACTGTAATTATACTGCCCCAAATATGTACGCTACTACCAAAAAAAGGGGCGAGAATTCTCCCTCCTAAAAGTTCAATCCCCATAATGCAAAAACCGCTGCAAAAAGCTAAAAAGTAAATTAACGCGTTTGTTTTTATGCTCATGTAATTATCGTTATGTAACTTAAGTAGAACACTATACTAACGTGATGACACGGCAGTCGCTAGTGCATTAATTAATCGCTCAGTGATTTTTTAAAAAGAAGTTTTGTTATAAAGTAACATATGCTACAATTTTGTTATACTATAACACTTGCTTAGTTAATCAATCACATGAAGTACTCTTTAATTTATTTAGCCTGCCTAGGAATTAGTGCGCCCAGTATTGCGCAAGATCAAAAAGAAGAAATCGAAAAAATATCTGTCACTTATAAACAAGCTTATCGCGGTGATATTCCTCAAAAGCAAATGCCACAATCTATAGTTAGTATTAATAGTGCTGAGCTTAATAAAAAAGGAATTACTCAACTACAAGATGCGCTTGATTTTTCAGCTAGTATTTCACGTAAAAACAATAGCGGTGCATTGTGGGATAGCTTTTCTATTCGTGGCCTTTCGGGTAACGAAAATATGCCATCGGGCTATTTAGTTAATGGCTTTAGCGGTGGGCGTGGTTTTAGCGGCCCGCGTGATGTATCTAACATTGATTACATTGAAGTACTAAAAGGCCCAGGTTCAGCACTTTATGGGCGATCAGAGCCAGGCGGGACTGTAAATATTGTAACTAAAAAGCCACAGTTTGATTCACAAGGTGAGCTAAAACTAAGCTTAGGCAGCGACAGTTTTAATCGCGTTGAAGGCGATTACACCAGCGGCATTAACGATACCACCGCGTTTAGAATAAATGGCGCATGGCAAGATAGTGACAGCTACCGCGATGAGGTATACACCAATAAAAAGGTGATTACGCCGTCTATATATCATCAAATAAACGCATCGACCAGTGTAACTTATGAGTTTGAATACGTAGATTTAGCTCAGCTATTCGACCGTGGTATTGTTGTACTCGATAACGATTTTGACACCCTACCAAGCTCGCGCTATTTAGGTAACCCAAACGATGGAGACACGCAGGTTTACTCTCGAGGCCACCAAATTACGTTAAATCACGATATTAACGAGGAATGGTCACTCGTTGTAGGTGCAAATTATCGAGACTCTAGCTTAACGGGTTTTTCGTCAGATGCAGAACTTGCACCGTCACGCCAATCGTTATTTGACGATGGCCGCACACTTACCCGCCAGCAGCGCTATCGCGACTACGAAGTAGAAGATTTAAGTGTAAAGTTTGAAGTTAGTGGAAGTTTAGATACAGCCGGCATTTCGCATCATTTATTAATAGGTATTGATGCATATAAATACGATTTGCGCACGGCGCTTTCTCGTTATCGTGGCGGTAATGGCACTTATACTATTGATATTTTTGAGCCTGATTATTCTGGTGAACGTCCTGCTGTTTCGCTACTTTATGAAAATGATGAAGAGCAAAACGCTTACGGTATTTACATTCAAGATCAAATGGATATCACTGATAAGTTTAAACTTTTACTTGGCCTTAGATTTGATAGCGTAGACCAAGATATTTTAGAAACAAACAGCGGCGTGTTTTCGACCAGCTCTGAAAGCCAAATAAGCCCACGCGTTGGCGTAGTGTATGAACTAAATAATACTATAACCTTTTACAGCAGTTACTCTGAAGGCTTTTTACCACTGAGCGGTACTGATGCAAACGGCGACCCGTTTGGCTTTGAGTACAGCGACTCGTTTGAAGTTGGTGCTAAGTTTGAATACCTAGGTGTAAACGGTACTGTGGCACTTTTTGATGCTTCTAAAAGTAATATGTTAGTGGCAGATCCAGTAAACGTTGGTTTTTCGGCTCCCATTGGTAAAGCTGATAGCAAAGGGTTTGAGCTTGATTTAAATACCTATATTACCGATGCAACAGCATTTAACTTATCGTACGCCTATATAGATGCCACCACAGCAAACGACATTATTAATGCCGATTGGGGCGTGCCAATAGAAAAAGGCAGCCCACTGGTAAATGTACCAAAAAACAATCTAAACCTTACACTTAGCCATCAAACAGCATTAATGGGTAAAGAGCTTGAATTTGGTGCAAGTTACCAATATACCAGCAGCCGCCTAGGTGATGCCGCAGATTTGAGCTTTAGACTACCAAGTTACCAATTGGTCGGCCTGTTTGGTCAATTAAATTTAACAGATAAAACAGAGCTAAATGTGAGTATTAATAACATTTTTAATGAAGACTACGCTCAAAGTAGTTACAACGCTTTGTGGGTTTATCCGGGGGCGCCTACGCAATTTAAAATGTCGATAGCTTATAATTTTTAATAGCTTAGCTTATTAAGCTTTTAAACAGTTTTCATCCTGAAGCGTCTTAATTTAATAATTAAGGCGCTTTTTTATTTAAATTAAGGTTTCTTAAGTTTTCTTTAAGTTTCGCTCGCTAAGTTACAAACATACACTTTATATGAGCGATGTTTATGCAATTAGCACACCTACCTTCATCACCCGTTTATATTCAAAATAACTCACGCTTTGTTAGTGCTCGCGTTAATGATGAGCATAGAAGTGCGTTAGAAAACACAGTTAAAGAAGGGTTTTTAGTCGCTTACAACGCCACGCTTACCTCTTTTATGCCATTACTTTGCCAATACACGACAAACGAAGGGCAATGCACATTGGGTTTAAGGCAAGCAACAGCTCCTCTATTTATAGAGCAATACTTAGCACAGCCCATTGAGCATTTTTTACCTGAGAACACTCAGCGTAATAAAGTATTTGAGCTTGGCAATCTATGCTCTACACATCGCAAAGCAACGCTTGGGCATTTTATTGTTGTTAATGAAGCCCTGCAAAGTGTAGGTGCTAAACATTTAGTATTTTGCGCCACTAAAAAAGTGCGTGCACTGCTGCGCTTATTAGGCGTTAACTGCACTGAAATTGCTGTGGCAAACAGTTTTGTTGTTGAGCATCCGCTAAGTTGGGGAAGTTACTACGCTAATCAGCCTACCGTATGCGTTGTGAGTTTAGAGCAAGCTCACCAACAAGTATTAAATACCCCAATGCTTTATAGTTTAATGGAGCAAAACCACTCAAATATCAATTCGTTGGTAAACGCATTGGTGAATGTATGAACTACTATAATGCACATTCAGTATCGCCATTAATTATTGCCCACAATAAAGATCAAACACGTGAAATTAACGGTGATGAGTTTAACCAGCAAATACAAAAAGTAGTAAAAATACTACAAAGCTTTAACGGCAAATGTGTCGCTTATAAGCTCGATAATACGCCAGCTTGGCTTGTTATTGATGCCGCTACTGCGGTTTCTAATAAAGTGGCTGTGCCAATTGCTCACTTTTTTAGTGAACAACAAACTCAATATGTACTAGCGCAATGCGGCGCTAATGTATTTATGAGCGACACGCTAAACCCTTTATTTGGGGAGCCGACCGCATCAATTACTTTATTTGAGTGTTACACATTATATATTTACGAAATCGTTGTAGCTAAACCCGTCAGTTATTTCCCAGAAACTCAAAAAGTAACATTTACATCAGGATCAACCGGGCAACCAAAGGGCGTGTGTTTATCTGCAAAGAGTCAAATGCAGGTAGCGCAATCTCTGTGCGATAAAATTAACATTAAAAAGCCTGTTCATTTGTGTTTATTACCACTTGCTGTATTGCTTGAAAATATAGCCGGTGTGTATGCCCCTTTAAAAAGTGGCGGTACAGTGCATTTAATGCCGTTAAATGAATTAGGCTTTGTTGGTACTGCATTAAAACAGCCCGCACAGCTTATAGCTGCTATTGATAAAGTTAAGCCAAATACGCTTATTTTAGTGCCTGAACTATTAGCATGCTTAGTTACTTTTGCAGAAGATGGGTGGCAACCGCCTAGTTCGTTACAGTTTATTGCCGTAGGTGGTGCGCTTGTCAGCGAAATGCTATTAACCAAAGCGCGTAGCTTAAATTTACCAGTATACCAAGGTTATGGACTTTCTGAGGCGGCATCTGTCGTTAGTTTAAATACGTCCACAAACGATAACCTTCACAGTGCAGGCTCTGTGTTACCTCATATTCAAACCAAAATTGAAAATGACCAGCTTTTTATAAAAGGCGATTTGTTTTTAGGTTACTTAAACCATCAACCTCACAATAAAAACCAGTGGTATGCAACCGGCGACTTGGTCGAGCAGCATCAAAATACTTTATTTATTAAAGGCCGATTAAAAAACCTAATTATTACCAGCATGGGTCGTAACATCAGTGCCGAGTGGCCTGAATCACTATTACTCAGTCAAAGCGGTATTTTACAAGCCGTTGTGTTTGGTGAGGGGCGACCTTTTCTCAGTGCCATTATTTACGCCGATACAAAGCTAAGTAACCCAGTGTTAGCGCAGTACATTAGCGAGATTAATAAACAACTACCCGACTATGCTCGAATTCAAAAGTGGCATCGTTTAGCTGCCCCATTAAGTGTGCAACAAGGATTATTAACCACAAATAATCGCCCAAAACGAGATGCCATAAGTAAGCAGTACCATGCTGTGTTTGAGCAATTTTACCGACTTGGAGAAGTAATTAATGAGTGATTTTTTTAACACCCTTAAAGAGCAAACTAAACAAGAGCAAAACTATCTGCTTGCAGCGCCTATTATTCAGCGTGTTTTTAAAGGCGAAGCATCACTTGAAGAATACGCCTCGTTTTTAGCGCAAGCGTATCACCATGTTAAGCACACCGTGCCATTAATGATGTCGGTTGGTGCGCGATTAACCGACGATCAAGAATGGCTGCGCGAAGCCGTCGCAGAATATATTGAAGAAGAGATTGGTCATCAAGAGTGGGTACTTAATGACATTGCAGCATGTGGTTTTGACAAAGAAACAGTACGGTGTAGTCAGCCGCAATTTGCTACCGAAATGATGGTGTCGTATGCGTACGACTCCATTGCACGTAAAAATCCGTTGAGCTTTTTTGGCATGGTGCATGTGCTTGAAGGCACTTCTATAGCGCTTGCTGATGGCGCGGCTTCAAACATTGCAAATGCTGTGGGCTTACCTAAAAAAGCATTTAGTTATTTAACCTCTCACGGCGCGCTTGATATAGAGCATGTAAAGTTTTTTGAAAACCTAATGAATCAAATAACAGACGAGACGGATCAACAAGCCATAATTCATGGTGCAAAGCGCTTTTATCGTTTATACGGCGATATATTTCGTGGACTCGATGACGAACCATTTTTTAAAGCAAGTGTACAAGGCAAATTGGTATGAGTAGTTCTTTGTGTGTGCTCACTGGTGCAACAGGCGGAATAGGGCAAGCGATTGCTAAAGCCCTATATGCAAAAGGGTGGAAGTTACTGCTTGTAGGGCGAAATACCCAAGCCCTTGAAAAACTGAGCCGTGCATGCCCAGACAGTGAAATATTTACGGGCGATTTAACCGACGATACAACACGTATTAACCTAGCAATAAAAGCCAAGCAACTCGGCGGCGTTAAATTACTTATTAATAACGCAGGTATAAATACAATGCAAAGCCTTGAGCACACAAGTAATGAGCAAATAGATAATATGCTCATTACTAATTTGTCGGTGCCTATTAAATTATGCCAGCTATTTTTAGGGCAGTTAGCGTATACCAAAGGCACTATTGTTAACGTGGGATCATCGTTTGGCAGTATTGGCTACCCGTTTCAAACGCTTTATTGCGCCAGTAAATTCGGTTTACGTGGCTTTACAGAAGCGCTCTCTCGTGAGCTTAACGGCTCAGGCATTAAAGTGACCTATTTAGCACCAAGAGCAACAGATACATCTATTAATAGCAGTAAAGCGCGGGCAATGAATAAAGAGCTCGGCAATAAAATGGACTCGCCAGAATTAGTTGCTCAAGAGTTATTAGCTCTTATAAGTTCAAACCAAACAAGGCGCTTTATTGGTTTCCCTGAAAAATTATTTGCACGCATAAATGGCGTATTCCCAAGCGTTGTTGATAACGCTATTGCAAAGCAACTTCCTAAAATTAAACGTTTTTTAAGTTAACAAACACACAAGGGCAAAATTATGTATAAATTTACACTCACATTTTATTTAATACTAACCTCTGTATTTGCAACTGCAGTACACGCAGATGAAGCGCAAGACTTAACCGATATTCAACAAAAGTGGGCAATTGCTAATTACGAACTTGAAGGCGATGCGCAAATAGACGCGTTTACGCAACTAAGTGAGCAAAGCGCATTATTTGTTAAAAACTACCCTAGCTCGGCGCAAACACATATTTGGAATGGCATTGTGTTAGCCAGCTTTGCTGGCGCAAAAGGAGGCTTGGGCGCACTTGGTTTAGCAAAAGAAGCAAAAGCGTCACTCGAAAATGCACTCTCGATTGATGGCACTGCATTAAATGGCTCAGCTTACGCAAGCCTTGCAACGCTTTATAGCAAAGTACCTGGCTGGCCAATTGGTTTTGGTGATGACGACAAAGCTGAAAAATTATTTAAACAAGCGCTCGCTTTTAATCTCGAAGGCATTGATACTAATTACTTATACGGTGAATACTTGTATGACGAAGGCGATTATAAACAAGCTAAAGCACGACTACTCGTAGCACAAGCTGCTCGGATTCGTGATACTCGGGCAAAAGCAGATAAATATCGTCAACAAGCAATAAGTCAGCTATTGGCAAAAGTAGATAAAAAATTAAAAAGATAAACAGATAATGCATTTATTACTCGTTGAGGACGATCATTTAGTGGCGCAAGGGCTTATTCGCTCTTTGCGCCAAGAGGGCTACAGCGTAGAGCACAGTGGCACAGTAAAGCACGCCTTAGAGTGCCTTTCTAGTGGTGAGATTGAGCTTGTTATTCTCGATTTAGGATTGCCTGATGGCGACGGCTCGCAAGTTTTAAAGCATATTAAAGCGCAAAAAAAAGTTATTCCTGTGGTTATTTTAACTGCTCGCGGCAGTATTGACGACAAAGTCCAAGGGCTCGATATGGGGGCAGATGATTACCTTGCAAAGCCGTTTGACCCTGCTGAGTTATTTGCTCGATTACGTGTAGCAAGCCGGCGCATTAACCAAACTCAGTCAAGCTTATTGCGCTGTGGTGATGTAGTAATGGATACCTCTGCTCATACAGTTAAACTAAGTGGGCAGTCACTTACGCTACCGCGAAGAGAATACATGCTTTTAAAAGCGCTGATGGAAAATCAGGGAAGGGTACAATCAAAACAACAACTCGAAAACAAACTTTACCAATGGGGTGAAGAAGTTGGCTCTAATGCCATAGAGGTGCATATTCATCATCTTCGTAAAAAATTCCCTAGTGATTTTATTAAAACCTTACGTGGCATTGGCTACGTGGTTGGTAAGCGTTAGAGTGTATTTGTTTTTCGAGGTTGAAAATGTCTATTCGTAAACGTCTGACCTTAATTTTACTTTCAATGATGGTGCTAACTTGCTTTTTAGCATTAGTAAAAGGCTATCAAAAAAGTATGCACCACGGCGAAAGTTTGCTTGATGATGAACTTAAAATAGTAGCTGGCGTTTTAATTGAGCAACCATTGGCACTAAGCACAGATGCAGTACAAGTAAGTAATAATAGCGCTCAGTTGTTGTATCAAATTTGGCAAAATAATAATTTACTTAGTGGCTCATCGAGTTTAACGAATAACCAAATTAGTTTTAGCGAGGGCTTTCAAACGGCCAATGTAGCAGGGCAGCGTATGCGGGTATTTGTGATGAGTAAAAACACCCGTAAAATCATCGTTGCTGAACCTATGGCAAAGCGTTTTGAATTAGCTGAAGCCGTTATTTTATCTGCAATGTTACCTATGCTATGGGCAGTCCCTCTGCTTGCTATTTTTATTAGCTTTTTTGTTAAATACGCATTAGCCCCTCTTACTCGATTATCTAAGCAGTTGGCGTCTCGCCAAGCTAACGACTTTACGCCAATTAACTGGCAAGTAACTGACGAAGAAATTAAACCTGTTATTAATCGTTTAAACGACTTATTTAAACGCGTAGAAACAGCCTACTTACGGGAGCGCTTTTTTGCCTCAGATGCAGCTCACGAATTACGTACTCCACTTAGTAGTTTAAAAATTAATGTACATAATTTGGCTAATAAACAAAGTAATCTGCAAGACCATCAAGAATTACAAGCTATGTCGCAGGGCATTAATCGTTTAAGTAATATTGTTGAACAAATGCTAATTTTAGGGCGCACCCAGCCTGAACAATGGCAGAGGCAGTTTAGCGAACAATCATTGCTAACGATTACTCAGCAAGTCGTATCGGAGCAATACGACAAAATAGATGAAAAAAACCAAACCATTAGTCTTGAAGGCGATGATTTTGTAATTAATGGTGATGAGTTTACATTAACCACGCTTATCGCTAATTTACTTAGCAATGCCATAAAATACACACCCAATAATGGTCAAATTATAATTAAATTAGTATCAAGTAATAACGGCTTTAGTTGGCAAATTGATGATTCTGGTGCGGGTATGACTGATGAGCAAAAAGAGCGAATATTCAATCGTTTTTATCGCGTAGGTGGCGATCAGCATCCATCAGGCGAGCAAGGTGCTGGTTTAGGTATGGCGATTGTTCAACATATAATTGCTATTTATGGCGCAACTATTCATTTAGCGAATAGCCCTTTAGGTGGGCTAACCGTTAAGGTTACTTTTACAGGAGTAAAAAGTGACTAAACGTTTATTTAATCAGTGCCTTTGTTGTTTGCTATTTTTGTCGTTTAACGCGGCGAGTAAAGAGTACCTTATTGTTTTGAAAGATCACTTGTTCTATCCCTCACAAATTACCATTCCCGCGAATAAAAAAGTAAAGCTATTGATAGAAAACCAAGATAGCACACCAGAAGAGTTTGATAGCTTTGATCTAAACAGAGAAAAAGTACTCTACCCAAACCGTAAAAGCATTATTTATATAGGACCGCTTAGTAAAGGGTATTACGAATTTTTTGGTGAGTTTTCGCCCAATACAGCAAGGGGCGTTGTAATAGTTAGTGATGAGGAGGCGCAGCATGCTAATAACTAGTTTAGTCATGAGCCTTAATCAATTGCTACCTGTGGCTATTTTATTAGTGCTACTACAAGTGGTTAAAAAACAAAGCGCTTTAAAAATAGGATCTGCTTTATTAATTGGCGCGCTCATGTCGTTTTTGTACATGCAAAGTGCGTCGTGGGTGAGCCAGTGGTTTGAACACCAAGGGCTAGAGTACTCACAAATAGGGCTATGTATTACTATATTTATAGCCGTATTAGTATTTGCAATAAAACAAAAATCAGCGGCTTTTTATATTGCTGTTATAAGCACAATAACATTGTATTTAAGCCACTATATTATTTACCTCACCAGTTTTTGGCAAAGTAATGATGCAGGGCAAAGCTTATTTATTGGCACTTTATTAGGTGTTGGAATTTGTTTAAGTTTTAGCGTATTGCTGTACTTTTTAATGAATGCAATTAAGCACCGCTTTGGTATGTATCCGCTTTTTACTTTGCTTGCTTTTAACAGCGCGGCTAAGTTATTAGTTGCACTGGATTTGGCAAGCCAAATAGACTTAATTACCAACACCGCAACCGTGTGGGATTTACGCGATGTATTAAGCGAAAACTCTGAGCTCGGGCGCGTACTGCGTGCTCTTGTTGGTTACGAGGCTACCCCTGATCTAATGAGTGTACTTATATATAGTACTAGTAGCGTGATATTTTTATCACTTTGTTATGTTATTTCGGCTTCAATATCTAAGGAACGTGTATGAAAGCACTCAACCTATATTTAGCGCTTAGCTTTACCGTTTTTTGTTTGTTGGTACTTTCAATCCCAGCAAAGGCCGATGGAATTGTTGTTGATAAGGTATATCACCCCTATGTTTTACCTTTTGAGCGAGAGTTTGAATGGCGGTTAGTGTCGCACCAAACAGATAGTGGCAACATACTAGCGCAGCGTTTGGGTGGTGGCGGTGCTATTAACGATACAATGGCACTAGAAGGTTATTTAGTTGGTGAGCGAGATGACAACGGCGACTTTGGTTTAGAAGCTTATGAGCTTGAACTACGCTGGCAATTAATTGAGCAAGGTAAATTATGGGCTGATTGGGGGGCATTATTTGAGCTTGAAAAAAAACATAATAAAGATGTGTATGAAGCAACTTCGGGTTTTGTGATCGAAAAAGAGTTTGGCAAAACAAGCTTAACTATGAATGCTTTTTTGGTTTACGAGTGGGGGCAGGATATACAAAATGAATGGGAAAGCGAGTTTAGAGCGCAATATCGCTATCGATATCGTTCTGCTTTTCAGCCATCTATTGAGGTGTACGTAGGAGAAGACTTTGTTGGCATAGGGCCTGGGTTTATAGGTTTGCAGCGTTTTGATGGACAAAAGCAGTTAAAATGGGAAGCGGGTTTTATCACTGAGATAAGCCAATCAGAAAAAAATCATAGTTTTAGGCTCGCATTAGAATTTGAATTTTAATAACCAAGGAAAGCGGTTTTGGTTGTTTATCACTCTGATTATAGATAGGTACTTGACATATTTTAAAAAATCTATATAGTGGGCTGCAGCTAGAAAGAAAGCATGTAAGCTATAAATCTCCATTTCGATGTTGTATAAGTAATACTTGTAGTACCGTCCTGAAGTTTTTAAAGTACCATCTCATTTTTTGCTACACCCGCTCTTATGAGCATATTTTTTATTTTATATCAGGATATTACAATGTCTAACATCGTATCAGGTACAGTTAAGTGGTTCAACGAGTCTAAAGGTTTTGGTTTCATCGAGCAAGAAAATGGCCCAGACGTTTTCGCACATTTCTCAGCAATCAAAAGCGAAGGTTTCAAAACTTTAGCTGAAGGCCAACGTGTAGAGTTTACTCTTTCACAAGGTCAAAAAGGTCCACAAGCTGATAACATCACAGCTGTATAATTTTACTTTTTAAGTAAAATGAAAAAAAAAGCGCTTAAGGCGCTTTTTTTGTGTCTGAAATTTGACTCAACCTAAGCTGCACCTATTATTAATGTAAGTTCATCAGTAGGTATCGTTATCATTAAATCCTTCCTTATACTTGTTTTTATATTTATCAGTCATTACGCACAGGCTGAAGATTTCAAGCTCACGGTCTACACTGAGCACTTTTCGCCATACAATTTTGAAAACAAAGCGCGTCAACTTGTTGGCATAAATCTCGATATTGTAAAAGATGTATGCATTGCGTCAGACATTACCTGTGAATTTAAAATACTTCCTTGGAAACGTGCTTACAGCCTAGTCCAAAAAGAAAAGCATTCAGGTATTATCTCTATCGCTAAAACATCTCAAAGAACGCCTATTTTTAATTGGGTAGGGCCTTTGGCATCCAGTGAAACATTTTTTTATAAACTTAAAAAAAATACTCAGTTAAAAATGAATAGCTTAAATGAAGCAAAGCAGTTTTCACTTGCTATCGTAAGAGGGGATATTTACGAATCCATAATTAAAAAAGTAGGGTTTGAAGCAGGTAAAAACCTTTTGTCCATAGGTGATGAAAAGCAATATATGCACTTGTTTTTAAATAGTAAAATAGATTTGATTTTAGGCTCTGAATACACCATTGGTTATCAACTTTCGCCTTTTGGGTATAGTGAAGACGATGTCGTTAGGCTGCAGGAATTACCATTACCTGAGATAGCAGGTAACTACATCGCGTTTAATAAATCAGTACCCAATTACATTGTAGAGCGTTTTAATAGGGAGTTTGAAAAGCTTAAAAAGAAGGATAACTTTTCGGCTTATAAAAAACGTTATAAGCGCTAATGTTAGTACCTGTAAGGTAGCCCTTTCTTTTGCTTTATTTTGAAAAATGCAGCTTGCAGTGATTCTATTAAATGCATATCTGTTTTTTTATTCGCAGCTAAATAAGCATCAATTGTTAGCTCATCTATTTTATAAATAAACTTTAAGTGTGCTGGTTTGAGCTTTAGATAATCACTCATCTGCTGCATATATAAAGGATCGTCTACAATTAAATCTACTTTTTTAGCGAGTAGTAAAGAGTATGACTTTTGAATATCAGAGGTTAAAACAACTTCAAACCCCAGTTTTGCGAGGGTTTGTGTTGAAAAATCATTGCGCTGCATAGCAATTTTGTACACTTTAGCTTGTTCAGTAGTGTTTATAATAAGATCATCTCGCTCTGATAGGCCAATAAAGCCTAGTTCAAAACGTTCGACAGGTCCTATCCAATAAAATTTGTCTTCTCGCTCTACAGTGCGTGCAAGGCTGTATATAAAGGTATTTTTAAGCTCATCTGCAATTTTATAAGCACGTGCCCAAGGGTACATTTGAATGTTAGGTGTTAGATCAGCCTCAGCAAATATATCTCTAATAAATTGAGTACCTTCACCTGCTACCTCACCATCAATCAACACCTGGTTTGGCGGTGCTAACTCTGTAACAACAAGGATGGGTTCCTTTGCTTGAACATACACAGAACAAATTAAAAAAAGAGAATAAAGAATATATTTCACAATAGCGGATCGTTAGTCGGTTAGCTTAAGTAATAGTAAGTGTGGCTGAAAATACGAAAAACACAAAAAATATTTATGTGAATTTGTTACTAAGATATTGGTTTATTTGAGTTATATAACCATAAATAAGGTTAAATAGCTTGAAGGTGGGGGAGTGTATAAATGTGGAAGGCCTAAAACGATAAAAGGGCCTTGCGGCCCTTGGTGAAGTATCGTTCAAGTCAGATAGAGCTTTAACCCCTTAAAGCGCTATCCTCTTGTTTTGCAACACCGGTGTTCATCTCAATAAGTTTCTAAGCTAGCGAGAGGAAAAACCCAGCAATTGCTGCGCTCATAAGGTTAGCCATAGATCCTGCTAACACTGCTCTGAGCCCTAAGCGTGCGATATCCTTCCGCCGACTAGGCGCCATACCGCCTAACCCACCTAGTAAAATGGCTATCGATGATAAGTTAGCAAAGCCACATAGAGCAAAAGTAACAATTGCTTGTGTGTGCGCGCTTAACGTATCGCGATAATTTATAAAGTCTAAGTAAGCAACAAACTCGTTCACTACTATCTTTTGACCAATAAAGCTGCCGGCTATAATTGCTTCATCCCATGGCACACCTAGTAACCATGCAACAGGAGCAAATACATAACCTAATATTTCTTGAAGCGTTAATGTTGGGTAATCAAACCACCCACCAATACCACCTAATAAACCGTTTAGTAGTGCAATTAGCGCTACAAAAGCAAGTAACATTGCACCTACATTAAGTGCTAAATGCATACCGTTTGCTGCACCTGATGCAGCTGCATCAATTACATTTACAGGCTTATCTTCGTCATCTAAATCTAAATCAGCTAAGTTATCTTTAGGCGTTTCAGTTTCTGGCACAATCATCTTGGCCATTAAAAAACCACCTGGAGCAGCCATAAAGCTCGCTGCTATTAAATACTTAAGATCTACGCCAATAATAACGTAACCGGCCATTACAGAGCCTGCCACAGTGGCTAAGCCACCTACCATCACTGCAAACAATTCCGATTTAGTCATTGTTGCTATAAATGGCTTAACTATTAGCGGTGCTTCAGTTTGGCCAACAAAAATATTTGCTGTCGCTGAAAGCGATTCTGTGCGAGAGGTTTTCAATAATTTTTGTAAACCGCCGCCTAAAATCCTAATTATCCAATCCATGATGCCAAGGTGATACAACACAGCAACAAGTGCTGAGAAAAACACGATAACGGGCAAAACTTGAATCGCAAAAATAAAACCTAATGTGTCTTGTGAGGCAAGTGGGCCAAACAAAAACCCAATACCGTCGTTTGCATAACCAATAACCGA
>NZ_AUTI01000371.1:0-6670 GCF_000497995.1 Pseudoalteromonas sp. TB25 | reverse complement strand
GCTAAAATATCGGGTGTGATGTTACTGCTGTTATTTTTAGCATTAATGGCAGAGCGTTTTAGTCGCCGAAACCAAGCGGTATTTGAGCGACAATCAAGCGTAAATAGTGAATCTCTCTATGTATTAAAAGGAAAGTCTGCTTGGCTCGCAACGGCATTTTGTAGCTTTATTTTACTTATCGCTTTTGTAATTCCTATTGCAGTACTTATAAATTACGCCATTACCTACTTTGATAAAGCATGGAATGTTGAGTTTTTTAGTTACGCTTGGCAAAGTTTAAAAGTGGCAGTGGTTGTAAGTGTTATAACCATTACATTGAGTATTTTTGTTGTTTTTTATCAGCGTGTGGCAAAGCAAACGTATCCGCTTGTTCCCGGGCGTTTAGCAAGCACAGGCTATGCGTTGCCAGGAACTGTACTCGCTATTGCGGTTTTGTTACCCCTTACATTATTAGAGAACACCATTAACACAGCGCTCGAGCCGTATAATTTAGATATTGGCTTACTGCTTACAGGTAGCATTCTTACTATTATTATTGCTTATATTGTTAGGTTTTACGCCATTGCACACGGAGCAATTGAGTCGAGTTTTTTACGTATTAGCCCATCACTTGATATGGCAAGCCAATCAATGGGTAAAAGCCAAGGGCAAACGCTGCGTTTAGTGCACTTACCTTTACTGCGAAGAGGATTGCTCACTGCTGCCTTATTGGTATTTATTGAGTGTATGAAAGAGTTGCCGGCTGCGCTATTGCTCAGACCGTTTAATTTTGAAAGCTTAGCTACTCATGTATTTCAGTATGTAAGTGACGAGCAATTAGAGCTTGCTTCAATATCGGCTTTATTTATTGTTATTGTTGGGTTTATTCCTTTGTATTTTATTAATCGTTCTATGGAGCAGCGTAGTTAAATGAGTAGTTTAATTTTACAAGGCGTGAGCTATCACTATAACGGCACAAAGGTTATTCACGATTTAGATTTAACGGTGGGTAAAGATGAAATTGTTTGTCTACTCGGGGCGAGTGGATGCGGCAAAACGACCACGTTAAAAGCGATTGCAGGTTTAATTGAAGCTAAGCAAGGGTCTATTTTTATAGACGGTAAATTAGTGAGTGATGAGCAATCTTTTGTCTCACCTGAGCATCGTAACATCGGCATGATGTTTCAAGACTATGCGTTGTTTCCGCATTTAACGGTGGCAAATAATATCGCATTTGGGCTTAGTAATATGAGCAAAGCTCAAAAGCAGCAACGCGTTGATGAAATGCTTAAGCTTGTACATTTAATTGGCTGTGCTGACAGGTTTCCACACCAGTTATCGGGTGGCCAACAGCAACGCGTCGCTATCGCTCGTGCATTAGCTTATAAACCTAGTTTATTACTCCTTGATGAGCCCTTTTCAAACATCGACACACAAGTACGCTTTGAATTAATTGCCGATATACGTCGAATTATTAAGGCAACTCAAGTATCTGCTGTGTTTGTTACACACTCAAAAGAAGAGGCGTTTGCGTTTTCAGATACACTTGCCATTATGCATCGCGGTAAAATTGCACAACAAGGCACGCCTGAGCAGCTTTTTGCATCTCCATGTTCAAAGGAGGTTGCAGAGTTTCTGGGTCAGGGCATATACTTAAGCGCAGAAGTGTTAACCGCAACTGAATATAAAACACCATTTGGTTTAGTCGAATCTTATGTTGAGAGTAAGCATAATGTAAGTGCAGGGCTTATATATGTGCGCCCTCATCAAATAGAATTAGTGGCAGATAACCAAAGTGACAAATTCAGCAAGCGAGCTACAATCATAAGTCGTCGCTTTATTGGTTCGGCGTATGTTTATTCGCTTGTTATTGATGAACAAGAAATTGAAGTTGCTGCACAATATGGCCAGTCATTTGAAAATAATGATCAGGTTATAATAAAAATAAAACCTCACACGGTGAATTTTTTCGAATCGTAATTAATTTGTTATTCGCTGTGTTTTTATCTGTAAAACTAAGGAATAACAATGGCGCAAGCGCAATCAGGGATTTGTGCTGAAGCAAACTTACACGGTTTGCACTTATTTTTTAATGTGTTTGATGGTCAAGACGAATCACTTCGCGCAAAGTTAAAACAAGTAAGCGCTATAGAAGAAGAGTTTAGCGATCAATTTTCAGAATCAATGCTCTCTTGTATGGTTGCTATTGGTGCGCAATACTGGCCGCATATCCTCCCTGAATACATTCCAAGCGAATTACAGAGCTTTCCCAATATAACCCATAGCGATCACCAAATGAGCGTACAACCGTGCGATTTATTTGTGCAAATTCGCTCTGACCGTGAAGATGTTAACCATTTATTTGCGCTGCAAATTTTAAAACTATTTGCCCCCGATGTTGAGCTGGTGGAGCAAATTCGTAATTTTCGTTTTTTAGATGGTCGTGATTTTAACGGTTTTATTTATGGTGGCGACACCGCACATGGAAGAAAAAAGCGCGCTACGGCTTTAATCAGCAACTCTGGTAGCTTTGAAGATCAGGGGAGTTATATTCATGTTCAGCGTTATAAACATGATTTAACTATGTGGCAGCATTTATCATTGAGTGAGCAAGAGCAAATAATGGGACGTACGCGTCTTGATAACACGCTAATTACTCCAGCGGTCGAAACCAGCCATGCTTCGCGAAGTGAGCTAAAAGACGAAGACGGACAACCGCTACTATTAAATCAAAGCATGCCTTATGGCGACGTGTATGAGCAGGGAATGTTATCAATTACATGCGCTTGTACGGGCACCGCATTTGAAAAAGTACTTAATAGTCGTTTAGGGGAAGGGGATTGCTACGACCACTGGCTTGATTTTACTCNTCAAGCCGATATGGGCTCTGCTTTCTTTGCACCTTCAATAGGGTTTTTAAAACAAATTTAATTTGCTATTAAACCGTATCAAATAAAATGCGAACGCGTTCAAGTGTTACATCTATTTCAGATATTTTAGCAGGAGCGATAAAAATAGTGTCATCGCCGGCAATAGTTCCTAGTACGCCATCTGCTTTACCTAATGAATCTAATAAACGTGCAATAAGCTGAGCAGCACCAGGGCTGGTACGAATGATGATCATCATTTCGTTGTGCATAATGTCGATTACTAATTGGCGTAATGGGCTTTTAGCCGTAGGTACACCCATTTCAGCAGGTAAGCAGTAAACCATTTCTTGTTTGGCATTGCGTGTGCGTACAGCGCCAAATTTACTTAACATGCGTGAAACTTTACTCTGACTTATATTGTCAAAACCTTGATCTTTTAACGCATCAACTATTTCGCCTTGAGAGCCAAAATTTTCTTCTTTTAATAGTGATTTAAATGCTTTTACCAGTGCTTCTTGTTTATCTTGTGGTTGCATAGTCTTTATTCGTTTTTGTTATTTATGCCGCAAATTCTACACAAAAATGAATAATTATGCAGCAGTTGTTTAGTTAACTTGCCAGTTTGATGCGTTAAATCACATAAGTTTACGACTATGGTCGAAAATATACTTGAAATAGACAGGATAAATTTGTTTTTAGTCGCTAATTTCATTATCTTAAGAGCCACAAATGTTTCCTACCTCAAATTACGGAGAATTCCAATGAAAGTTGCTGTATTAGGTGCTGCAGGCGGTATCGGCCAAGCGTTGTCTTTATTATTAAAAACAGGCTTACCAGCTGGCTCTGAATTATCACTTTATGATGTTGCACCAGTAGTACCAGGTGTTGCGGTTGACCTTTCTCACATCCCAACAGATGTTAAAGTTGCAGGCTTTGGCGCAGACGATTTAAATAAAGCGCTTGAAGGCTCTGACATCGTTCTTATCCCAGCGGGTATGCCGCGTAAACCAGGTATGGATCGTGCTGATTTATTCAATGTAAATGCTGGCATCATCAAAACGTTAGCAGAAGGCATTGTTGCCAGCTGTCCTAAAGCGTTAGTAGGTATTATTACTAACCCAGTAAATGGCACAGTTCCAATTGTTGCTGAAGTATTCAAAAAAGCAGGTACTTACGACGCTAAACGCGTATTCGGTATTACTACGCTTGACGTTATTCGTTCAGAAGCATTTGTTGCTGAACTTAAAGGCGTAGACGTAGCAACTGTAAAAGTACCAGTAATTGGTGGTCACTCAGGCACAACTATTCTGCCTCTACTTTCTCAAGTTGAAGGTGTTTCTTTCACTGATGAAGAAGTTGCTGCACTTACTCCACGTATCCAAAATGCGGGTACTGAAGTTGTAAATGCTAAAGCAGGCGGTGGTTCAGCTACGCTATCTATGGGTGCTGCTGCAGCTCGTTTTTGTATGTCTTTAGTTAAAGGCCTACAAGGTGAAGAAGTTGTAGATTACGCTTACGTTGCTGTTGAAAATGGCGATGCAGAGTACTTTGCACATCCAGTACGTTTAGGTAAAAACGGCGTAGAAGAAATTCTTTCTTACGGCGAACTAAGCGCATTTGAAACAAAAGCAAAAAATGACATGCTTGAAACTCTGAAAAAAGACATCAAAGAAGGTGTTGATTTCATGGCGTAATAGCCGCTTTAAGCAACAAAAAAGCCTGCATTTGCAGGCTTTTTTATTGCTCAGAATTAATGTCACACTGTGTAACTAGTTAAAACTAGTGGTCGCGGTCAACCGCAATACGGGCAAGGCTTATAAGTGCTTGCTTATAGTCAGACTCAGCTAAAAAGTCTAAACAGGCAATGGCTTTTTCGGCCTCAAGCTCTGCTTTTTGCATTGTAAACTCAAGCGCATTAGTTTGTTTTAGTGCAGTTAAAATTTCTTCTAAATGCTCCATACCATTACTGTGCTCTATTGCATCACGAATGAGCTGTGTTTGCTGCTCGCTACCATGTTGCATAGCATAAATAAGCGGAAGGGTTGGTTTGCCTTCAGCTAAATCATCGCCAATGTTTTTACCTAGCTGCTCAGCATCTGCATTGTAATCGAGTACGTCATCTACTAGTTGAAACGCAGTACCTAAATGCATACCGTATAGGTTTAGTGCATCAAGTGTCGCTTGGTCTTGCTCTGTGATAATGGCAGCAAGGCCTGTAGCTGCTTCAAATAATTTAGCCGTTTTAGAGTAAATAACCTGCATATAGCTGGCTTCAGTCGTATCTGGGTCATTGCAGTTCATCAGCTGCAATACTTCACCTTCAGCAATAATGTTTGTTGCATCGGCAAGTACTTGCATAATCTGCATTTTTCCAAGGCCAACCATAAGCTGAAATGAGCGAGTGTAAATAAAGTCACCAACCAATACGCTAGCAGCATTACCAAATTCAGCATTTGCTGTAGGCGTGCCACGTCGTAAGTTTGATTCATCTACAACATCATCATGCAATAGCGTTGCTGTATGGATAAACTCAACAATTGTTGCAAGTGTTATGTGATCTTTACCCTGATAACCGAGCGCTTTGGCTGCTAAAATAGCCAGCATTGGACGAACGCGTTTGCCGCCACTGCTAACTATATATAAACCAAGCTGATTAACTAACGCCACATCTGAGCGCATTTGCGCATGTATAAGTTGATTGACGTCATTCATATCGCTTTCGATTAACGCCTGGATAGCTTTTATATCCATTGATCTCCGAGCCAATTTTTATGTGTGAACGGCGCAGATTGTACAACAAAAAATGCACTAGCTCGATATTTTGTGACGATTGATTGAAAAAACACTATTAAAGTACTTAATTTAGACTGAATTAGCCAAGATAACTGATTAATTGATAATCAATATAGAGTTTATGGTGTGCTTAGATATTGAGCTGTGAGGGTCATATTTGAGTACATTAATTTATTTCGGCTAAGAGTTAAAAAGCGCTTGGCAAAAGGGCCAATTAATATAAAATGGGGTAAATATTGAATTGCTCTCAAAGCAGCTACTTTTTATTCATTTTAATTACAAAATAGGCTTGCTAGTTATTTCGCGTTAGCGTAAACTTCGCGCCCTATCGAAGAATATTTTAGTTGCGCCGATTTGAGGGTGCACAGACGGAGTTAATTATGTACGCGGTTTTCCAAAGTGGTGGTAAACAGCATCGTGTGACTGAAGGTCAAACGATTCGTCTTGAAAAATTAGACGTTGAAACTGGTGCGGCAGTAGAATTTGATTCAGTACTTTTAGTTGCTGATGGTGAGAAAATCGAGATCGGTGTACCGTTCGTAAACGGTGGCAAGATAACAGCTGAGGTTGTTTCACATGGTCGCGGTGAGAAGATTAAGGTTGTTAAATTTAGACGCCGTAAGCATTCTCGTAAGCAAATGGGCCATCGTCAATGGTTCACTGAAGTTAAAATCACTAGCATTAGCGCTTAATTAGAGGTACTTAGAAATGGCACATAAAAAAGCAGCTGGTAGTACTCGTAACGGTCGCGATTCAGAAAGCAAACGCCTTGGTGTTAAGCGTTTTGGTGGCGAATCAGTTCTAGCGGGTAGCATCATTGTTCGTCAGCGTGGAACTCGTTTCCACCCTGGTACTAACGTAGGTATCGGTAAAGACCACACTATCTTCGCAAAAGCAGATGGTAAAGTTCAGTTTGAACAAAAAGGTCCTTTAAACCGTAAATACGTAACTATCGTAACTGAGTAATCAGTAAGGTAGTTAAAAACCCCGCCTTTGCGGGGTTTTTTGTTTTGTAGTCAGCCAATATA
>NZ_AUTI01000370.1:0-677 GCF_000497995.1 Pseudoalteromonas sp. TB25 | reverse complement strand
TGTGTCCCCATCGTCTAGAGGCCTAGGACACCGCCCTTTCACGGCGGTAACAGGGGTTCGAATCCCCTTGGGGACGCCACTTACTTATTTTAATAGGGAAGTGAAGTGTTATTAAGAAAGCTCGTCTGAAACGAGTCTAAAAATTCAGTTGTCCTAGTGACACATTTATGTGTCCCCATCGTCTAGAGGCCTAGGACACCGCCCTTTCACGGCGGTAACAGGGGTTCGAATCCCCTTGGGGACGCCACTTACTATTTTAAGTATTGTGTAAAGCAGTGTGACACCGCACTCTCTATGCACGACGTTATCAAGAGTACTAATCTCTTGGGGACGCCACTTACTATTTTAATAGGGAAGTGTAGTGTTATTAAGAAAGCTCGCCTGAAACGAGTCTAAAAATTCAGTTGTCCTAGTGACACATTTATGTGTCCCCATCGTCTAGAGGCCTAGGACACCGCCCTTTCACGGCGGTAACAGGGGTTCGAATCCCCTTGGGGACGCCACTTACTTATTTTTTAATAGGGAAGTGAAGTGTTATTAAGAAAGCTCGCCTGAAACGAGTCTAAAAATTCAGTTGTCCTAGTGACACATTTATGTGTCCCCATCGTCTAGAGGCCTAGGACACCGCCCTTTCACGGCGGTAACAGGGGTTCGAATCCCCTTGGGGACGCCACTTA
>NZ_AUTI01000369.1:0-7122 GCF_000497995.1 Pseudoalteromonas sp. TB25 | reverse complement strand
AAGCCGCAAATACAATATTTGATGCCAATATAACCACCATGATCACCGCACTTATCTTATACGGCATAGGCTATGGGCCCGTTAAAGGTTTTGCCATTACACTCGCACTGGGGCTTTTAACGTCTGTATTTACAGGTGTGTACGTATCAAAAATATTAAGTCAAACGTTGTATTTAAAAATGGGTAAAAAAGTAGGAGAAAAAGCACATGCTTAACACTTTTTTGAAAGGTGAGGCGGGCACTCGTTTACGTTTTATGGGCATGCTTTTAAGCGCCATGTTAGTGTTGCTATCCGTATTTACGCTTACGCAAAAAGGTTTAAATTTCGGCCTAGACTTTACCGGCGGTTATTTAACTGAGTTTACAACCAGCCAAAGCGTTGAGCTAAAAGAGCTTCAATCGTTTATTGCTAAAAATCACAACGGTGAGTTTGAGCTAACCGCGCAAGGTAATAGCCATTTTCAATTAAGAGAAGCGCCAAGTGCATCAGCCACAGCTAATAGCCTTGATTGGCAAAGCGCTGTTACACAAAACGATGATATAAACGCACAGGTATTATCGTCATCTTATATTGGCTCGCAAGTGGGCGATGAGTTATTTGATCAAGGCTGTTTAGCCATGTTTGCTGCAATGATTGCGGTAATGATTTACCTTGCAGTGCGTTTTGAATGGCGATTAGCCGTTGGCTCTGTGGTAGCGCTAGTGCACGATTTAATACTCGTACTTGGATTATTTTCACTATTACAAATTGAATTTAACCTAACCGTACTGGCAAGTTTACTGGCTATTATTGGTTACTCACTTAACGACTCAATAATAGTAGGGGATAGAGTACGCGAGCTTTTACGTGTTCAATCAAACAATGTACTTAGCCCAGCGACTATTATTAATAATGCGATTAAAAGTACGCTAACACGTACCTTAATAACGTCGGGTACCACACTTGCAACGGTTGCGAGCGTTTGGTTGCTTGCAGGTGCACCACTGCAAGGCTTTGCTATTGCATTATTTACCGGCATTGTAGTGGGTACGTTCTCGTCTATTTGTATAGCGGCAACCTTGCCGGAACTATTGGGCTTAAGCGCTAAAAACTACGAAGTTAAAGTAGATGCCCACACGCAAACATTATTAGATATGCCATAAGGTTTTTAATAAAACACAAGCAAAGAGCTGCACCAATCAATCAATGGCTCTTTGCTTGTTTAATGCAAATTTAAGCCCCGCCAGTATTCCCACCAAACTTGCGGGGTTTAAAACAATGGTTTTAAGCCTAGCAAAAATGTTAAACTAACTGCCTTATTTTTACAGCCTGTATTGTACTAATCCCCATGAATAAAACCCACGTTATCGAACATCTTCGCTTTGCGCTAGAAGCGCAGCTTACAACAGCAAAAGTAGCGGCAAAAACCGCGCACGATACCGCCACACATGAAGAAAACATAGCCGAAAACAAATACGATACTCTAGGGCTCGAAGCCGCTTATTTAGCACAAGGCCAAGCCCAGCGTGTAAACGATTGCTATAAAAACATAGAATTGTTTGAGCCTGTCTTTAACGAAAAACCAACTGACAAAATAGCTATCGGTTCGCTGGTATGTTTAGAAGATGATAACGCAGCGCAAAAATGGTTTTATTTAGGCCCCGCAGCAGGTGGTTTAACAGTAAACGTTAAACAGCACGCAATTGCTGTAGTAACACCCGGCGCACCAATGGGTAAGCAGTTATTAAATAAACAAATTGATGATGAAATTACGTTAACAATTACAGGTAAAGCCCACGAATATGTGGTGGTAGAGATTTTATAAAGCTTTGGTTTTTTAAGAGAACACCATCTGACAAAGCTATGCCAACGTAATAATCGCTTATTTATATTCATAAATTAATTGTCGGATAGCATGGCTTCGCCATTTATCCAACCTACGTCAATGCTTTAATACCTGACGTGGTGAATATGTAATATTTAAATGTAGGTCGGATAAGCGAATTGCCATCCGACAAAGGTAATTTTGTCTCATAACATTATTAAAAGTCGTTTTGGTGCAAAACAACAGAGCCCATTTTATTACATGGGTAATCATCTGTTTACATTAAAGTTATTTAGTGGAATTATTGAATCATGTTATAAACCCCCAAGGTGGTGTTCAAGCCGTTAGGCGAATAGCACTTAATAATTCATAGGATCTCATTTGAAATTAACTAAAAAACAACAAAAAATAGCTCTAGATTTTTTGAAAAAAGTTTGGACGCAGGATAGAGGATGTAATGTCTGTAGCACAACAGATTGGACCGTACATAAAGAGCTATATGAAATGCGTCAGTTTAGCAGCGGAGAACTTACTGTTGGAGGCTCATTTGTTCCATTACTCATGCTTGAGTGTAAGAATTGCGGAAATACTTTGACAATAAATGCTACAAAAGTAGGGTTAGTGGGCCAAGGAGAAGACAATGAGTGATAACTTTGAATTTAAAGATACGCTATCCTATAAATCTCCTGATGCGCTTGATTGTTTAATGGTACCTGAAGATCAATGGGATGAAATTCATAACAATTTAAAAAACACACATCCATTTAGAGATAATCTATTATGGGTTTTATGTGGGATTTGTGGTGGTGGAGCTATTAGTGTTTGGGCTACTTACTTTGCATTTCCTAAAGAAATAGGTCACATCATAAAGCTAACTTTTCTGGTTCTTGGTATTTTATTACCTATAGTATCCCTAGTATTAGCTATTATTGCACTTAAAACAGGTAGTGAAACAACTTCAGAAAACGTTTCCTCCCAAATGGATGTTTTGAAAAAAGGTTTTAGAAAATTAACGACTGGATGATTTTTTAAACCTTCCCCTGTAAAAAAATTAGGATGACACCCATCCTAATTACCAACACGATAAACTATTACCTTTGTTCATAAATCTATTGTCGGATGGCATGGCTTCGCCATTTATCCGACCTACGTCAATGTTGTATATATCTTAAATTTACGCTTTATTTAGCTAATGCGTAACAAATAATACAGTGGACATACAATGCAATATCGTCGGAATTATGTAAAAGGAGGGTCATATTTTTTTACTGTTAATTTGCTCGACCGTAATAAATCGTTGTTAGTTGAGCATATTGATTTATTAAGAGAGTCTATCCGCGTTGTTAAATCCCAAAGGCCATTTTATATAGATGCATGGGTTGTGCTACCCGATCACCTTCATGCGGTTTTAACCTTGCCAGACAACGATACGGATTATTCTGGGCGCTGGCGAGAAATTAAAAAGCGATTTTCAAAATCACTCCCAAAAACAGAGTTTTTAACTCAAACAAGAAAACGTAAAAATGAGCGAGGAATTTGGCAACGCCGTTTTTGGGAACATACCATCAGGGATGATAATGATTATTGGCACCATGTTAACTATGTTCATTTTAATCCGCTAAAGCATGGTCTAGTTAGTCGAGTAGTTGATTGGCCTTATTCAAGTTTTCACAGAGCCGTAAAGCAAGGGATTTATACGAGTAACTGGTGTGGTGAAAAGATACACATAATTAAGATGTAGGTCGGATAAGCGAAGCGCCATCCGACAAAGCCATAGCAACATGATACACTTTAGCTTTGTACAAAAGTTTATTGTTGAATGAAATAACTTTGGCCTTTATTACGCGTCGGATAGCATGGCTTCGCCATTTATCCGACCTACTAGTTAGCCTTTTTTACAAACTTTGCTGTTACCATCATTTCGCCAATGCCATCTACTTTACAATCTAGCTCGTGATCTTTTTTATCAAGCACTCTTCTAACTACCGCTTTTGTGCCAATTTTAATGACTTGCGAGCTGCCTTTAATTTTTAAATCTTTGGCTACGGTCACTTTATCGCCATCATTAAGTAAAGTGCCGTTGGCATCTTTTACTAAAATTGCGTCTTCATCGTGTGTAGTATTTGGGTTCCATTCATAAGCGCATTCAGGGCATATAAGCAGTTGTTGGTCTTCGTAAACATATTCACATTGGCATTTTGGGCAAGCAGGCAGCGACATTTTTAACTCTCATAAGATATTGTTTTGCGTATTTTAATCTGCATTATTAGTTAATCAATATTTTTCATCTTCACGCTAAAAATATCTCGTTTGTGCGTTTTTAAAAAAGGGCATATAAAGCACATGTCGCTTAAGCAATTTAAGCGCTAACTCGTACAGTAGGTACCTGTTAAAGCACCCATCATATTAAGTGATTCGCGCAATGCCCACTTAGTACGATGGGTGTTTCTATTTATAATGCTTAGTATTTTACTAAGCATGCTTTTTATATTTTGACTTAACTAGGAAAAGTCGTGTTTAAAACCTTAATTGTGGTTGATAACAACGAGCAAACGCTTGCTCAATCGTTCGAAAATGTAATTACGTTTAATACCTACTTACGTGATTACCCAAAACATAACGAACCAAAAACACGCATTATTAATCTGTGCGACTCAAGCCAATACTTGAGCAAAGGTTACTATTGCTCATTACTTGCAGAGGCGCGCAAGCACCAAGTTTTACCCAGTGTAAAAACCATTAATGCTCTTCGTAGTGGCCAAGCTCCTATGTTAAATGTGGGCCAAATAGATGGCACACTTTACTTTGGTAATGCCCAAAACGATTTACAATCAAAAGCGGCAAAGTCGGTATTTAAACAATACCCAGCGCCTATTTTATTTGTTGATGAACAAGGATTATTGCAACAAGGCTCGATGTCGTCTTTAAGCGAGCAGCAGTACAGCGAATTTGTAGCCAAGCTAGATAACTTTACTAAAACGCAGTGGCGTATTAGTTCTGTGCAACGTCGTTTTAGATGGGACATGGCAATACTTGTTGATCATAGCGAAAAAGTACCACCGAGTGACAAAGACGCCATTGCACGTTTTATTAAAGCAGCTGCTAAACACGGTATTTATGCACAAGCATTAAGCTTTGACGAAATTGATAACATTGCCCAGTTTGATGCGTTATTTATTCGCCAAACTACAGCGATTGACCACCCAACGTATCGCCTTGCAAGCAAAGCGCAAAGCCTGGGTTTAGTGGTTATTGACGATGCTGAGTCTATTTTACGTTGTTGTAATAAAGTGTATTTACACGATGCATTTAATTATCAAAAAGTGCCAAGTTTAAAAACGGTTGTAGTGGCTGATCAAGCAAATGAAACGCTTGAGCAATTAGAAGAAGCGTTTACGTATCCGCTTGTTTTAAAAATGCCTGAAGGGTCGTTCTCAAAAGGTGTATTTAAAGTTTCAAACCGTGATGAGCTTGCCGCTAAGCTTACAGAGCTGTTTGAGTATAGCGCATTAGTGCTTGCACAAGAGTACATGTATACCGAATACGATTGGCGAGTGGGTGTGTTAAATGGCCGTGCAATTTATGCATGCCGCTATTTAATGGCGCGTAACCATTGGCAAATTTATAACCACGACGCTAAACGGTTTTTCTCTGGTGGCTTTGAAACTCTACCAACCTTTGAGTTACCAAAAGCGGTATTAGATGCAGCATTAAAAGCATGTAAAACAGTGGGTAGGGGTTTATATGGCGTAGATGTTAAAGAGCATCAAGGCAAAGCATATGTACTTGAAGTAAACGACAACCCAAGTATTGATCACAAGGTAGAAGACGGCTATTTAGGCGACGAGCTATACATGATCATTATGGATGAGTTTAAACAACGCTTAGAAGCACGAGGCCGTGGGTAATAACATGAGCAACCTTGTTATTCGAAAGGCGCTTAGTAGTGATTTAAATGCACTGATTGACGTTGAAAACGCTTGCTTTAATAACGATAAATTAAGTCCGCGTAGTTTAAAACGCTGGCTTAGTGCAAAACACGGTATTTTACTCGTTGCCCAAAATGGCGAGCAAGTATGTGGATATGGATTAGTGTGGTGCCATAAAGGGACTCGTTTAGCGCGTTTATATTCGCTTGCTGTAAAACCCACAATGCAAGGTAAGGGCGTTGCAAAGACATTGCTTACTAGCCTTGAAAAAGAAACGTATGAGCGAGGGCGTATTTACCTTCGTTTAGAAGTGGCTGTAAATAACGAAGGTGCGATAGGGCTTTATAAAAGCTTAGGTTACAGAGTGTTTGGTCAATATAGCGATTATTACGATGACCACAGTGACGCACTACGAATGCAAAAAAACATTCGACAAACGAGTGAGTTAAAAGTGGCGCGTTTAACGCCGTGGTATCAGCAAACTACTGAGTTTACGTGCGGACCTGCTGCACTATTAATGGCAATGGGCGCACTTGAGCCAACAACTGAGCTTACCCAATCGCATGAGCTGGCACTTTGGCGTGAAGGTACCACCATTTTTATGACATCGGGTCATGGTGGTTGCCATCCGTTTGGTTTGGCACTTGGAGCTAATAAGCGTGGTTTTAAAAGCGAGGTAATGGTTAATACCACAGAGCCTTTGTTTTTAGATGGTGTACGTAACGAGAACAAAAAAGTGGTGTTAGCTACCGTACACCAGCAATTTGTAGATGGTATAGCGCAAGCAAATATACCGCTTAAGCATAAAGATGTAGAGCTTGAGCATATTGAGCAGTGGTTAAGTAAAGGCTTTAGTGTGCTGTTATTAATTAGTACATACAGTTTTGATGGTAAAAAATCGCCACACTGGGTGTGTGTTACGCACCTTGATGAGTACTGCGTGTATGTTCACGATCCGTTTTGTGAGCCAGGTAACGATAAACAGCTCGCAATCGATTGCCAATATGTACCTATTGCGCGAAGTGATTTTAGTAAAATGTCAGCGTTTGGTAGCCAACGTTTAAGAACGGCGGTGGCTATAGCTAATAAAATATAAGGTTAACAGTGACTTTTTTAGATTTAATTGATGTAGCCCCGTATTCATGGGCAGCTATTGGTACTGCGGCTTTTTGCGGTGCCATTATTGGAATAGAGCGCCAATTGCGTGGCAAACCTGTAGGAATTCGTACATCAGCCCTAATAACGCTGGGCACGTATTTGTTTTTATCCACTGCGTTTAATTTACAAGGCGATGTAATTGACCACTCTCGCGTAGTGGGACAAATAATTACTGGTATTGGCTTTTTGGGCGCAGGCGTAATGCTAGCTAAAGACGGCGCTGTGGTAGG